>JBEIRQ010000315.1:0-2473 GCA_040375885.1 Methylococcus sp. | reverse complement strand
CTTCAGTATCCGTTATCTCACGGCCATCGTAATCATACCGCTGTATCGCATCGTAATTCGTTGGCGATGTCGCCAGATTAAGAGTGCTCGCAATGGCGGCGATGGGGTTTTTATTGACACCATGAATCCATGAGGCACCGAGGTCTAAGGGGACGCCAAGGGATCGATCCGTGACGGTGCGGCCTCCAATGGCGTTTTGTGCCTCTAGAAGAATCACCTTCTTCCCTTTTGATTGAAGGTCTTTTGCTGCCGCCAATCCAGACATGCCGGCCCCAATCACAATGACATCGGCACTAAAGCCCGCTGCACGGGCCTTACCGTAAGGATATAGACTAAGCCCTGCAGCTGAAGCGAGCGCTAATTTTATAAACCGTCTTTTGTTCTCATGAATGCTCACGGAGGGACTCCTAGATTTTGGGATGATTTACAAAGAGGTCAGTGATGCCTCATGAACGTATTTGATCAGCAAGGGACCCCACCTAAATCACCTCTTATGGCTTGCTTCATTCGATTTAAAGGCCGCTCACATTCTGACCTATATTTATTACCGCAGGTTACACGGACAGAGTGTGACCAACAGGAGGATCTGTAGTTTGAACTTTTCTATTTATTTCGATAGCGCTGTGATCACCTCATGCTGACCAACCATCGGCATCGCCTTAGAAAGTTCCCCTGAAATCAGTTTCTGATAGTTTTAGAAATTAAAGATAAAAATATCCCTCATGGGGACACCCTAGGATGAAACCCAAGGATCAAAGGAGAACAAACATGAAGTTTAATCTGGAAAACTTTTTAGCATAGAAGAAATAGAATGACAATATTTCGGGTCGCTAGCAATCTCTCAAGGCCTATGCCTCAAAAAGCGCCAGGGAGATTTTCGGAACATGTCGTCTCAATAACCACTTCACAGCCATGGACATTAATTCTTCAGAAGCTTTTATCAGGCATTCACATGGGTGCCAGGGATACAAAAACGGCTCATCGACCGATAAATCGATCAAACCCATTATCTCCGCCTTTATTTGATGACACAAAGAGACGGTTTTTTAATGAAATTCGACCTGCGTGATTTTTCCTTTCCCATTCACATTGCAATAACCCGCGCCCTTACCAGGAACCTCAACATCGAAGCTAAGACCGTCCTTTTGGATGTCTGCGAGGGTCATCTCACCACTGTCAATGCTCTGCTGAAGGGTTGCGCCCAAATTGACGTGAAGATCCGACATCGGGAGCCCCTTGAAGCTGGTCATCAGCTTATCTTTACAACCCTTACCAAGACGCCCAATGGTCGCCTGACTCTTTGCCGCATCATCAGCGAAGGAAGCATCCATAGCGCTGGCCATAAGAAGACCGAACAAGGCCAGCCGAATCATCTTTTTCATCATTAATCTAGAGGAGCAAGGACCGAGGGAAAAACAGCAATAAAAGCCAAGCGGGTCAAAGAATAGCCCTTATCGCCAATTCCGCAAACTAAACTTCAATCACAATCATTCAATGGCGATTTAAAAAAACAAGAAAGCACCCCCATGAAGACACACATCCTCCGACGAGTAAGCTTCCTAACTCTCGCCATGGCGTATTCTTTTGATGTTGACGCTGCATCTTTAGAAATGACCGAGGTAAGTCGGGAGCTTCAGGGCGTGACCTTTGAGGTGAGTGTCTCCCATCAAGAATCGATCAAGACCCTCCGCATTCAGCCTCGGGGACTCTTAATCGACAACAAAACCATTGAGAGAAACATCGATGAAAACATCACCGCTATTGAAGTCGCTGATATCAATGTTGATAACTCGCCGGAGGTCTATGTCTTCATGACATCGGCGGGAAATAGTGACTATGGATCACTTATCGCCTATTCCGCCAATAAGAAAAAGTCGCTCACGGAAATCTACCTACCCCCTCCTAAGGAAGACGCCAAGACCTTTAAAGGCTATCGGGGCCACGATGAATTCCAAATCATCGAGACCTCTCTAGCAAGACGTTTCCCTGTCTACAAAGATCAGGATTCCGACGATAAGCCCACGGGTGGCATGAGACAGATTCAATACAAGCTGAAGGCCGGTGAAGGGGGCTGGGTCCTTAGAATGAATCGGGTTGATCACTTCTGACAACCTAAAAGGGGCATCCTGTCCCGATAAAGAGATGCCCCCATAGCTGAATCCCCTGGAGTTTCAGCCGGTCATTAAGGAGGCGCCCAAAGCGTCTACCCCCCTCTATGAAAGACTAGATCTACTTGGAAACCGGGCGGCAAGGCTTCCCAATATATTTCTGAATGAAGGTCAAATCATAGGTGTCGGTATGACCATCAGGCCCCAAATTCTCAGGGCCTGTAAAGTCATACCAGCTGGAACCGCCCCCATTCATCGTGCTGAATTTTTCCCACTCCTCTAGATCCTTTCTGTCGACAACACCGTCTCGGTTGCCGTCGGCCTGACAAAGAACATTACTTTTGAGAAGCCGACCCAATTGTCGG
>JBEIRQ010000115.1:0-5679 GCA_040375885.1 Methylococcus sp. | reverse complement strand
GTCTTCTCACGAGCATCATGGCGTCCTGCCTTGATCACAGCCACCTGACAACAGCCAACGGCGCTTTGAAAGCAGCCGGTCAACGTCTCGGTCTAATCCTAAAAGGGCCTCTTCCTCGGTCATCTCATGCCGCGCCGAACGCTCAGCATAAAGAATGATCTTGCTCGCAATCTGCTCCCATTCTGGCACCTTAGGTGTCGCGATCACCTCATCAAGCTGCCTTCTGAAGGCTATAAGAGGAGGCGATGCCAAGAGGAGAGGATCTGACCAAACCGACCTTTTTGGTGGCAGATCCCCCGTCTCCCGGTAGAGCGTTAAAAGACTTTGAGGGCGGACCATAAACTCAACCAAGGCCAAAGCCTTCTCCTTATGCCGGGATGAGGAACTCACCGCAAGACTCGAACCCCCAGCCAGAGAAGCTCCAGGACCGGTTGGACCTGGCATGACCGCCGTCGCCCAAACACCCTCTAAAGAGGGCGGAAGGCGGCGATGGAACTCACCGATATTCCAGGGTCCGGTCACATAAAAAGCGATATGCCCCCCAGCAAAATCCTGATAGAGACTCGTCATCTGCGCATCACCCATCAGCGGCGCCAAGCCCTTGTCATAAAGTTCGATATAGAAATGAAAGGCCGCTCGAAAGGAGGCCGCCTGAAAACGGCCGAAGCAGCCTTCAGCATCCAGTAAGCTTGCCCCAGACTGCATCCCCAAAATCACCGGGAGCTGCCACTCACCGAGGGGAGCGATCAGCGCCTTGAACGGGCCAGAGTTTCGCTCTCTAAGGGTCTCCATCATCAAAAGCCATTCACTCCAAGTCGTCGGAGGCGCTTCAAATCCGGCGTCCAACAGGAGGTCCCGCCGATAGAACAATAGCCGGGTATCGATATACCAGGGCATCGCCATCAAGCGCCCATGGACGGTACTGCTATCGAGAATGCCGCTAAAAAAGTCCTCTTTTTCTCTCGCAGAAAGCATCAAGGGCTCTACAGCAGCCAAGGCGTCAAATTCCGGCACCCAAGTATTGCCGACCGCGAAAACGTCTGGCATCGCGTCCCCGGCATAAGCCGTCAGGAGCTTTTCATGAGCCGCACTCCAAGGTATTTGCTGAACAATCACTCTGACATCGGGGTTTTCCTCATGAAACGCTTCCACTAAAAGGCGAACCGCCACCCCCTCCCCCCCGAGAACCCAAAACGAGAGTGGGGTATCCTGAGGCTCCGAGGAGCAGGCCAAAAAACCCAGAATCCCAACCAAGACAGCAACGAGGCGCCCTCGCCAAAGCCTCAGTAACGGGTTTGTCAGACCTTTGGCCATACTCTATGCTTCACTGGATGGGTGCATGATGATGTCAATGAAAACAATCTCTCCAAGATCCAGGGCCTTGAGAGTCCATTCCGCAGGGATCCTCCTCCTCGTTATGATGATACCCATCGTGGCTCACTCCGGCGACCTCGAACCTTTTTCAATGCCTCCTCTCAAAGAGGCCTTGCTGATTCAACCCGATGCTGAAATCGAGGGCTGGAGTATCAAAGAAGCCTCCAAGAATCGCTTTGAAATCCAGACGATCCCGCCACGCTTGGCTGATCAAGGTCACGGGAAAGCCCTTCAAATCAATCTCGGGCCGAAGCCGGCGACACCAAGCCAGATCACCTTCGAACTTGAAAAAAAACTTCAGGACCTCGATGGCCAACCCTTCGATCACCTCTTATTTTGGATCAAAAGTGACCAGCCAAGAGGCCAGACCACCGATCTTGAGATCACCATTGAACGATCTGAAGGGGATCCGCCCAACCACCTAGAGCGGGGAGCCTTCACTTTTGGGGGGATTGGTGCTGAGTGGACAAACATCACCATCCCTCTTAACTACTTTAGAAGCATTGACCATTGGGATCATCTCCAAAAACTGACATTTCACGTAGCACCCGGAGACCTTCGCCCCCTCGGAGGGTTCTACCAGCTGGCTGACGTAAGCCTCGTCAAAACGGACCATGAAGGCAAGATCACCGGCGATCAGGTGGTTGCCGAACAGAAACTGTTGTGGGAGAACCAACGAGGAGGAGAAGCCGCTGCGAGGACAAGCCTTCGACAACGACTCGCCGGCTGGCCATCGACCCTCTTGGTAGAGGGGCAAAGCCTTCCTGTGAACGACCGGGCCTTTCTTGAGCGCCTGGCGCTTGATACCTGGCATGGCATCGATGCGCTGACCGACAAGGCACATGGGCTGCCGCTCGATCGCATTGAATTTAGGGGGCCAACGGTCGCTACCGACACCACCCATGTTGGCGATTACACCAATATCACGAACATCGGGATGCACGGCCTCGCCGTCACGGCCGCTTTCGATCTCGGCCTCATCACCCGAAAGGAGGCCATCGACCGGCTCTCCATAACCCTCGACACGCTCGAGCATCTCGAAAGTTATCGCGGTTTTTTCTACAACTACTACAACACCACCACGCTCGAAAAAACCAGTAACTTCATCTCTTTTGTCGACTCCGCCTGGTTGACGGCTGGCCTTATGGTCATTCGTCAGGCCTTTAGTGAGCTCGCACCAAGAGCCAGTCGACTGATCGATCAAGGCGATTATCATTTTTTCTTCGACGAGAGCCATCAACTGATGTCCCATGGGCATTACGTTCATTTAGGACAACGATCAACCTATCACTATGGGATGTTCTATTCTGAAGCCCGCCTTGGAAGTCTCATTGCGATCGGCAGACACCAAGCACCTCAGGAGCACTGGTTTAAAATGGCGCGGACATTACCCACCGAGATGACCTGGCAAAGCGGTGTTCCTATCGACCGCAAACAAGAAAAGAGAGGGGGCTTCGAATGGACCTCAGGGCACTATCACTGGCATGGCCGTAATGTCGTTCCCTCCTGGGGGGGCAGTCTTTTTGAGGCCCTGATGCCACTTCTCGTGTTGGATGAACTTCAGCATGCCCCCAAGAATCTGGGTCAAAATGACAGAGTGCACACCGCCCTTCACCGTATCCATGCCCTTGAAGACCTTCACTATCCCGTCTGGGGCATGTCACCAAGCTCGACACCGGGCAGCCACGCCTATGCTGAATACGGCGTTCGCCCTCTCGGCGTGGCCGGCTATCCAGCGGGTGTTGTGAGCCCACATGCCGCCGCACTAGCGCTCATGACAGAACCTCAGGACGCCATCAGCAATCTCCGGACATTAGCCAAAGATTTCAAGGCTTACGGAGATTTTGGTTTCTACGATGCGGTCGACCCGATATCCAAGGAGGTCGCGACCGACTATCTCTGCCTCAATCAAGCGATGATTCTGGTCGCCTTGACTAACCATCTGAGGAACCATGCGATCCAGCGCCATTTTGAAGCTGACCCCATTACCCAGGCCGTCTTGCCCCTCTTGAAGATCGAGACCTTCAAAGAATAGCCCTTCGCCTTTTTTATGCAGAACCTCAATCCATCAATTGCGCACCTATCCTCTCGAGAGACCGTCTCGATAGGGGACCATCATCCAAAGGAAACCTGAGCCTTGGCTAGCGTTCGACTGCATCATGTTGGCAAAACTTACCCGAACGGGCAGATGGCCCTCAAGGATATTGATTTTTCCATCCCTGATGGCGAACTCATGGTGGTTGTAGGGCCCTCAGGCTGTGGTAAATCGACTCTCCTAAGGGTGCTGGCGGGACTTGAAACCATCACCAATGGGGAGCTCTGGATTGATGATAAGAGAGCCAATGACCTCTCCCCACAACAAAGAAACATCGCCATGGTGTTTCAGGACTATGCCCTTTATCCCACCATGAGCGTCCGGGAGAATCTCTCGTTTCCCCTCAAAATGCGCAAGCTTTCATCCGCTGAAATTCGCCAAAAGGTCGCCTGGGCCGCTGATCTTTTAGATCTTGGCGAGGTCCTCGAGCGACTGCCGAGACAACTTTCTGGGGGCCAGCGCCAACGCGTCGCCATGGGTAGGGCCTTAGTCAGGGAGCCTTCGGTCTTCCTTTTGGATGAGCCTTTATCAAACCTTGACACCAAACTCAGGGCTCAGGTGCGGACTGAAATTGGTGATCTCCAGAAGAGAACCGGGACCACGATGATCTACGTGACCCATGATCAGATCGAAGCGATGACTCTAGGCCATCGGATTACCATTCTCGACCAAGGCGTGATCCAGCAAATAGCCACGCCTGAAGCCCTTTACGAACATCCCGTCTCCTCTTGGGTGGCAGGTTTTATCGGAACGCCGCCGATGAATCTCGCAGAGGCCCTGATGACCGTGTCCCCTTCGCATGTTGAGATCATGATCGGACAGGAAACCGTTGCGACCCTCTCGAAAGAAAACCCGCCGGTTTTCATAAAGACCGCGCTAGAAAAAGGCCACAGCGTCCTCATGGGGATTAGACCTGAAGCCTTGCTGATCGCCACCGACCATGAGCCAGGCTTTATGGCCACTGTCACCACTATGGAGTATCTCGGCCACGAAACGTTGGTTCATCTCCGACCATTAGGCGCACCCGCATCAATGAATTGGATCATAAGAGCCCATGGTCAAAGCACGCTTAAAGCAGGTAGTAAGATCCGACTGGCGAGGCTCAAGGAGGACAGCCTCCACTTCTTTCGCTCTTAAGCCTCTTAAAAGTCGCTGTCGGGATTGGCAACCCCGTGCGGTACATGACCCGTCGCCACGTGTTGGCTGGCCGAATCACAATGGCCCTGCTGGTCATCAAAAAAGATATCAGCGCCAAACGCCCGAAGGAAAGGTCCCTTTTCAAGGCCGCCAAGAAAAATAGCTTCATCAATACGAATTCCCCAGGCCCTCAAGGTCCTCACCACCCGTTCATGAGCGGGAGCTGCCCTCGCCGTGACCAGCGCGGTCCGAATGGGTGACTCATCAGCACCAAAGAGGGTCTGTAAATGATGAAGGGTCGCCAAGAAGGCCTTAAAAGGCCCACCCAGGAGAGGGTTTCTTGCTTCAAGCATTTCATACTCAGTAAAAGCCTCAAGGCCCTGCTCACGATAGATCCGCTCCGATGCATCTGAAAATAGGACGGCATCACCATCGAAAGCAATGCGAAGCTGCGATGATCCTTGAACCGCCTTTTTGGAGGATAGGATGTTAGCGGCGGCATGCCCCGCCGACAGGGCCTTCCTGACATCTTCAGCGTTGGTTGAGAGGAAAAGGTCGGCACTAAACGCTGAAATGTAACTGAATGGGGATTCCCCACTGGTAAAGGCGGCACGACTGATGGCCAGTCCGTGCTGGCGGATGGAGTTGAACACCCGCAACCCGGTATCGGCACTATTCCTCGACAATAAAATCACTTCCACCATAGGCTGTCCGAGAAGATCATTAATGGCGAGGAGCTTACTGACGAGATCATAAGCCACCCCTGGCTTCAAGAGCTCCTCCTCGTGTTCAATTTGATATTGACAGAAGGCCTCTTTCCCTCCTTCCTCAAAAATTCGATGAGAGGCATCGAGGTCAAATAAAGCCCGCGATGAGATGGCGATCACCAATTTTTTGCCAAGACGTTCGTTTGTCATAATGTTGATGTCAGACGGGGAGGTTTATGGGCTCTTCCAAGGAGCCCGCATTCCATCGATGTGGGCCTTCATGAGCAATAATTAAAGCTGAAGCTTAAAACCCGCGAACCAAAATGCGTCTTGGTTGTCATACCCCGTGGGTGGGTGGTGCATGGT
>JBEIRQ010000393.1:0-1859 GCA_040375885.1 Methylococcus sp. | reverse complement strand
GTTGGCGGTCAGGCGATCGATCTTCATTCCGTCGGCAAACAATTAGATCTTCCGGCGCTCGAAAACATGCACATCAGGAAGACCGGCGCACTGATCCGCGCCAGCGTGCGACTCGCTGCGATCGCCAAGGACGAAGGCGATCACTCCCTTAGAGAACAACTAGATCATTACGCACAATGCATCGGCCTCTCCTTTCAGATCAAAGATGACATCTTGGATGAAGAAAGCGACACCCAAACGCTAGGCAAAACTCAAGGAAAGGATCGCGACAACAATAAGCCCAATTACCCAACCCTACTCGGGATGGCAGGTGCAAAAGAGAAAGCTCAGGATATGCATGAAGCGGCGATCGATAGTCTGAAGACATTGGGTCCTGAAGCTGATTTACTGCGCCAACTGTCGCAGTTCATCATTGATCGCAAAAACTAAAGAGAAGGCCATTGTGTATTGCCGCCTCACCCCTTTTATTCTGGACCTTGGGCTTTGGAACCATCCGATGTCTTTCCTTAAGTCCATCCTTTGCCGGCCCTTTTGCCGCCAATTCCAGAACTCACTCATGAGCGGCCGCTTCGGTTCGCTCCGTCAGGATTAATTGCCCCATGACTCAGTCCAACACCACCTCACTTTTGAACAGCATCACTGATCCCCGTGATTTACGCGCCTTATCCGAGGAACAGTTGCCCGTGGTGGCCGAAGAGCTCCGCGATTACCTGCTGCATACGGTGAGTCAATCCGGGGGGCATCTAGCCGCAGGACTTGGAACAGTCGAGCTGACCATTGCACTTCACTACGTTTTCAATACGCCGAATGACAAAATTGTCTGGGATGTTGGCCATCAAGCTTACCCCCATAAGATCCTGACCGGGCGCCGTGAACAAATGCCCACCATTCGGAAAAAAGATGGTCTATCGGCCTTCCCGAGCCGCGATGAAAGTGTTTATGACACGTTTGGCGTTGGTCATTCCAGCACCTCCATCAGTGCCGCACTCGGCATGGCCATCGCTGCTGGCTTAGAAAAGAAGGATATTCACGCCGTAGCGATTATTGGGGATGGCGGATTGACGGGAGGCATGGCTTTTGAGGCTCTGAATCACGCTGGTGCGCTCGATGCTAACCTTCTGGTCATTCTCAATGATAATGAAATGTCCATTTCCCCGAATGTCGGGGCCATGAATAACTACCTTGCTAAGCTGTTATCCGGTCGTTTATATTAAACCAACAGGCAAGGCAGTAAGGAGCTCTTGAAGGACCGCATGCCCACCGTGTGGGAACTGGCGCGAAGAGCCGAAGAACACGTCAAGGGTATGGTCGCCCCAGGAACGCTCTTTGAAGAGCTTGGCTTCAATTACATCGGCCCTATTGATGGCCATGACATGGATACCCTGGTCACCACCCTAAGAAACCTTCGCAATACCAACGGACCTCGTTTTTTGCATGTCGTCACACGAAAGGGCAAGGGGTATCTCCCCGCCGAAAAAGACCCTGTGGCCTACCATGGCGTTGGGACCTTCGATCCCAGCAAAGACCACCTCCCCAAGGCAAAACCTTCAACCCCGACTTATACCGAAGTGTTCGGATCTTGGTTATGCGACATGGCGGAGAAAGACTCTCGGCTGTTGGGGGTGACCCCTGCGATGCGGGAGGGCTCTGGCCTCGTTGAATTTGAACAACGATTCCCTGACCGCTACTACGATGTCGGCATTGCTGAGCAGCATGCCGTCACCCTTGCTGCGGGCCAAGCCTGCGAAGGCTTCAAGCCCGTTGTAGCCATTTATTCGACCTTTTTACAAAGGGCTTATGACCAGCTGATTCACGATGTCGTTTTACAAGGGTTACCCGTCCTTTTCGCGATTGACCGC
>JBEIRQ010000157.1:0-4503 GCA_040375885.1 Methylococcus sp. | reverse complement strand
GTTCAAAGGGATCCACTCGCTGACGCCAGCCTCCATCTTGATATCGAGCACCAGTGGCTCGGTGACTGGACGCTGGATGGCGCCCTCAATCCCCATCAGAGCGCCCATCAAAATGGCGATAGGAGTGCCTTGTGGGCTGATCCAACTGGGGATGTCGTTTTGCGCGACCTCGCGATAGGCTGGCACTGAAAGCTTGTCTTTGGCCGGGAGATTAATCCAGAGCTGAAAGCCCTCAAGAAGACCGTCTTCCTGTTCGGGCATTTCAGAGTGAATTACGCCGCGGCCTGCGGACATCCATTGTATGCCCCCCGCTTCCAGAAGCCCTTCGTGACCCGCGCTGTCATGATGACGCATCCGGCCGGCCAATAAGTAGGTTAAGGTTTCAAAGCCTCGGTGGGGGTGATCTGGAAACCCCCCTTGGTAGTCGGAACGCTCCGGACTTCCAAAGGCATCCAGCATGAGGAAGGGATCCATTCGTTGCTGAAGCGAGTGACCGATGACCCGGGTCAGCTGGACGCCCGCGCCATCGGATGTGGCTCGACCTTGGACTATCATTTCAAGGCGGCGAGATCTTTTGGTATCGAATGGCTTAGTCACAGTCGTATGAGGTGTTCTCCTTGCGGTCAGTGAGTACTCTAGTCTTGTTGTGGATATGAAGAAAGATATCGTGATGGGGGGCTTCGGGGAGGATGGGATTTTGAGGTCGATCACGGCAAATGGATTTTGGCGAAGCTGGATGGGTCATTGCCGAGGGACGCTGCCTCGGCGGTGTTTCGATCTCGCCCCGTCAAGAGGTGAGCTAGATGCCATCTATAGAGATCATCACGCTGAAGATCTCGTGCAACAAAGAAGAAATATGCCCTTCTAATGCGGAGTAAGGCAACGAGTCCCCTAGATCAGCTGTGGCATAATTTTGATCGCCGTAGATGTTAGGACGAGGGCTGTGTTTCGAATGAATCGTCGCAGGCATGAAACAACAAGGAGAAATCACGATGGAATATAAGGCAAAGTCCGAACAGGTCGAATCACTTGAATCTGCCTGCGTCCTGGTGGGTGTTTATCAAAAGCGAAAGCTGACGCCAACCGCCTCTTTGCTGGATGGCCGCCTGCAAGGCCTCCTCGAATCGCTATTGAAGCGCGATGATATCGAAGGGAAGGTGGGTGACCTTCTGATCGTTAACCATACCGGTGATCAAGCCATTGATCGGGTGATTCTGGTGGGTCTTGGTAAGTCCGGAGAATTGACGCCTAAAGCCTATCGGTCGGCACTCCATGCCGCAGCTAGGGGCCTCAAGGCGACCCATGCAAAGCACGCCCTAAGTGCTTTGCATGAGGCAGAGGTTGAGGGGCAAACCCTGAGTCATAACATCCGCCAGTTTATCGAGATTGTTGATGCCAGCCTCTATCGTTTTACCGAGCTGAAAACGGAGTCTTTGGGGCCGGCGCCTAAAATCAACAAAATCGATTTCCTGGTTCATGGCGCGAAGTCGATTGCAACCGCTGAAAAGGCTATTGAGCAGGCTGAAGCAACGAGTATGGGCGTTCGCATCGCCAAGGAACTGGCTAATCTTCCAGGGAATGTGTGTACCCCGACTTACCTCGCTGATCAGGCTGAAAAAATCGGCAAGCGAAGCAAAAAGCTTAAAACCAAGATTCTTGACGAACGGGATCTTGAAGCCCTTGGAATGGGGGCCTTTCTCTCCGTCTCCAAAGGCAGTGTTGAGCCTGCTCGAATGATTGTCATGGAATATACCGGGACTTCCGCTAAAACCAAGCCCTATGTCCTGGTCGGGAAGGGGTTGACCTTTGATGCGGGTGGGATTTCCATCAAGCCTGCCGCCAGCATGGATGAAATGAAGTACGACATGTGTGGCGGAGCGAGCGTCATAGGCGCGCTAGCCGCGGTCGCTGAGATGCAACTACCGATCAATGTGGTCGGTCTCGTGCCCGCCTCCGAGAATCTTCCATCAGGGTCCGCTAATAAGCCTGGGGATATTGTTAAGAGCATGGCGGGACTCACCATCGAAATTTTGAATACCGATGCTGAAGGGCGTTTGCTCCTCTGTGATGCGCTGACCTTCGCTAAACGCTATGAGCCTCAGGCGGTCATTGATGTGGCGACACTTACAGGTGCTTGTATTGTGGCTTTAGGTCGTCATCCAAGCGGTCTTTGGAGCAACAATGAAGAGCTTGCCGCCGCGATAACGGGAGCGGCTGACAAATCCCTCGATCGAGTTTGGCGGATGCCTCTTTGGGAGGAGTATCAGGATCAGCTCAAGTCAAATTTCGCTGATCTCGCTAATATTGGTGGACCCGATGGCGGCAGCGTGACGGCAGCCTGTTTTCTTTCAAAGTTTGCCAAGGACTTTCCTTGGGCGCACCTTGATATTGCTGGGACCGCTTGGAAAACCGGTGCCGACAAAGGCGCCACCGGACGTCCTGTGCCGCTCCTCGTTCAGTATCTGATGGACCGCGTCTAATGACCGATTGGGTTGATTTTTACATCCTACCGACCCACGATCCCAAGGACCGGCGGGTCACGGCTTGTAAACTGATCGAGAAAGCCTATCGTCAAGGGCTGACCCTCTATATCAGGACTCAAGACGAGGAGGAATCAAGGGTCCTCGACGATCTTCTTTGGACCTTTCGGCAAGGGAGCTTCGTGCCCCATGAGATGGCTGGATCATCCAATAAGGATGTCCCTATCGTCATAGGTCATGGCGAGATGGCGGACGATGAGCGCGACGTTTTGGTCAATCTTTCAGATATCGTTCCGAAAGGTTATGAGCGATTCCGCCGTGTTGCCGAGCTGGTGGATCAGGATGAGACAACAAAAAAGGCTGGCCGCGAGCGTTACAAGACCTATCAGCTCCAAGGTCTTGAAATCAAGACACATGCTTTGGAGAAGGCCTGATCGAGGATCATGAAGGCTTCTCTGCCCCTCCATCTGCCGTTCCTGCAAGGGGCGGTTTACGTTTGAAATGCCATGGATAAGACTTACGAACCCAACGCGATCGAAGAACGCTGGTACCAATATTGGGAAGAGGCGGGGCACTTTGCCCCCTCCGGGGAGGGGACTCCATTCTCGATCATGATTCCTCCCCCTAATGTGACGGGCAGCCTTCATATGGGCCATGGGTTCAACAACACCATCATGGACACCTTGATCCGGCTCCGCCGGATGCAGGGGCACAACACCCTCTGGCAGGTGGGTACCGACCACGCGGGCATCGCAACTCAAATGGTCGTTGAACGTCAACTGGCAGGGGAGGGGATGACCCGTCATGACCTTGGCCGCGAGAAATTTCTCGACAAGGTGTGGGCGTGGAAGGGGGAGTCGGGTGGCACGATTACTCGGCAGCTTAGAAGGCTAGGTTCCTCGGTGGATTGGTCACGGGAACGCTTCACCATGGATCAGGGCCTCTCAACAGCCGTCCAGGAGTGCTTCGTTCGTCTTCACCAAGAGGGCCTGATCTATCGCGGTAAGCGCCTCGTCAACTGGGATCCGGTACTGCATACCGCGATCTCTGATCTTGAGGTACAAAATAGCGAGGAGAAAGGCAGTCTTTGGCATTTTCGCTATCCCTTGGTCGATGGGAGTGGCCATCTGGTGGTCGCGACAACGCGCCCGGAAACCATGCTGGGCGACACGGCGGTGGCGGTTCATCCGGACGATGAGCGCTATCGGCATTTGATTGGAAAAACCATCCGGTTGCCGTTGGTTGGGCGTGAAATTCCAATTATCGCTGATGAGTATGTCGATCCTGCCTTTGGAACCGGCTGCGTTAAGATCACACCCGCCCATGATTTCAATGACTACGAGGTGGGTAAGCGGCACCAGCTTCCCTTGATCAATGTTCTCGATAAAGACGCCAGAATCCTGAGTCGTTTTGCTATTTTTCATTTTGATGATCCTAAAGCCTTGATCGAAGAGGCTGCTCCTGAGGACTATCAGGGACTGGATCGCTTCGTAGCAAGAAAGAAGGTCATCGAGGCGCTTGAAGCCTTAGGTCTCGTTGAGCTCATTGAGCCTCATGCCCTCAAGGTTCCCAAGGGAGATCGCTCGGGAGCCGTCATCGAGCCTTGGCTGACCGATCAGTGGTATGTCGATGCCAAGACGCTCGCGAAACCGGCTATCGAGGCCGTCGAGAGTGGCCAGATTCGTTTTGTTCCCCAGCAGTATGAGAATCTCTATTTCTCCTGGATGCGGGATATCCAGGATTGGTGTATCTCAAGACAACTTTGGTGGGGGCACCGAATCCCTGCTTGGTACGATGATCAGGGTCAGGTCTACGTGGGACGAGATGAAGCCGAGGTGAGAGCTGAGCATGGCCTCGGCGCTGATGTACGCCTGTCTCAGGACGAGGATGTTCTTGATACCTGGTTCTCTTCGGCGCTCTGGACGTTTTCGACCTTGGGTTGGCCGGAAGCCACGCCGGAACTTCGAACGTTCCATTCGACCGATGTTTTGGTGACGGGCTTTGACATCATTTTCTTCTGGGT
>JBEIRQ010000155.1:0-4646 GCA_040375885.1 Methylococcus sp. | reverse complement strand
GTCCAAAGCCAAAGAATGGCATTAGCCGTTGTCGCAAACATCGGCAGCGGAACGGTTGCAGCGGGATGAGCTTTCTTCCATTGGCCGAACATGACCACCATGATGACGGCCCAAAACCAGGAGCCAACCACCAAGAGGGTCGCACCCAGATAGAAAAAGACATTGGCCTGAACCGGTGGATAAAAGGTGTAGAGAACCGAGGCCTTACCCAGTAACAAGGGAATCGCGGCCATCAAGGTTCCAAGAGCCGACACCAAAAAACCAGCGAAGGCCCACTTTGGATGCGATAGGGGCATCTTAAGGCTGGTGGTCGCCACCAGGTAGCCAAAGCCCATGATGAAGAAGGTGGTGAGGACAAAGCCCATCAGAACCCCATGAGTACTGACGGAAGCAAAATAGATATCGGGAGACTGAATCAGGGGGATCAGGCCGCTGCGCTCAAGGACCTGATAGACCCCCAAGACACAGGCGAGGCCAAAGGATCCAAACGCCAGCCAGAAATGACCCAAGATCAGGGATTTAGAGGATGATTCCGGCATGGCTCAGGGCTCCTTAGAAGAGGGGGTCAAGGCATCCCAGTCTTCCTTTGAGACCACCTGCAATTTGCTCCACATATGGTCGTGGCCCATGCCGCAGTATTCATTACAGATCATGGGGTATTCCCCAGGCTTCGGGAATTGGGTGGTGACGGTCGAGACATAGCCTGGAACCACCATCGTACCGAGATTAGTCATCGGCACGTGGATGCCATGAAGGACATCCGCGCTCGCGATCCTAAACGTAATGGGGCGGCCAGCAGGGACCTTGATGCTGCGGGGGTAAAAACCATAGCGTGCCGCGACCAGGGTGACCTTGATCCCACCCTGGGGATCAACCCTGACCCCCAAGCGATCCTCAGCAAATTCCTCACTGAGGTGAAGGGACGCTGAATCGATGGTTTCCATCCCACCTGGCGGGTGGACATGCTGAAACAAGGCCGTATAGAGGATGGCGCCTACAAAGAGGGCGATGAGCGCAAAAGCGACCTTCAGCCACTTCTTTTCAAGGGGGTCGATATGGAGGGGTCTTGATGAAGACGTCATCGAAAGCTCCCTCAGGAAATGAGGCCGCGGGGCAAAAAGACCCCAAAATAGAGAAACAGCCAGCCGACCGCCATGGCGATGGCGACCAGACACAGAAGCACCCAAGTGCCCCTTGGAGAGTGATCGTCCCGAGGACTTTCTTTCATGCCATCACCTCATTTGCCTTGAAATAACCACACAGTTTGAGTGTGAATTACTCTTGCGGCAAAAGCAAGTGACCATTCCGTGAAGGCCTTCTTCAATGAAGGCGGAGAAGTGACAACTGGCACCGTCATCGCGGCGCCTCAGGTCTATAATGAAGTGAGGATAAGCAAAGGGCCGCGAAGCGGCCCTTTGGATCCCTTGTGACCGGGAAGGCTTTTAGAAGCGACGTCCACCGCCGAAGCCACCGCGATCGCCACGATCACTGCGGTCGCCACCGAAGCCGCCCCGGCGGGGGCCGGATGGGCGGTTTTCTTCGCGAGGACGTGCCTCATTCACCGTGATGGTGCGGCCGCCAAGATCGGTTCCATTCAGCTTGTCGATCGCTGACTGGGCGCCGGCGTCTTCCATTTCGACGAACGCAAAACCCTTGGACTGACCGGTCATACGATCGGTGATGATATTGACTGAGGAGACATCGCCAAACTGTGCAAAGACATCACGCAGCTCGTCCTGTGTGGTCTTAAACGACAGATTGCCTACATAAATGTTTTTCATACCAACAACTCCAACCCCGACACGTCGCCGGAACTAACTTGACATACAAAAATGGCCACAGGGACCCGTTAAACCTAGGCGAGTTACTTCGAGGGGGAGCGGACTTCAAGAAACGGAGCGGCTAAGACGCTGGATTCGCGAAGGGATGACGCGACGCCATGGAAGAACTTTACAGGCCCCAAAACGGTAACACGCCAAAATGAATTTGCCTATGTTTTTTTCCGTCATGTTTTTTTCTGGCCTTGATCAGACCCAGGCCCCAGGGATGCTTTCTCCTTAAAAATCATCATGAAAAAGCGCTCCCTCCCCCTCAAAGAAACGCTGGCACGGCGCGGCGTCCTCGATATGCTCATCGCCTCTTTGCTCTTTGCGCTGATGGGGAATGGGGTCTACGCCTGCGCCCTGCTCGAGGACCCCGTGCCGGCCGCAACCGTGAGCTTTATTAGGGTCATCGTGAATCTGATTGTGGTTCTCATGCCAGCGCTTTGGTCCAAGGACCACCACCTCCTTTTTGGGGATCGCCGTCCTTCCCTTTGGCTTCGGGGCCTTTTTGGCGGAACCGCCCTCCTGCTGTCCTTTATCACCATTCAGCGAATTGGCGCCGGTGAAAGCAGTTTTCTCAGCGCGACCAACGGGGTGTGGATCGCCCTATTGAGTCCCTTTTTGTTACAGCAGAAAAATCGGCTCATCGATGGGATTGCCGTCATCGGTGCGGCTTTCGGGCTTTATTTGCTGCTGCATCCCGATCGGCACTTGGCGGACCCCCTGGGCCGATGGCTGGGGCTCTTCTCGGCTTTTCTCATGGCACTCGCCTATCTCATGATTGCGCGCGCCGGACGCAGCAACACGCCGAGCACCATCGTTTTTTATTTTTGCCTGATGTCGCTACCGGTCCATGCCCTTTGGTTCTGGGCCCAAGGATGGCAGATGCCTGAAACCCCTTTGGCTTGGACCCTCAGTCTCTTTGCGGGCGCTGCGGGAAGCCTCGCTCAGTTTTTTCTCACCCGGGCCTACCAAAGAGCACCCGCCACCCTCATCAGCACCGTCGGCACCTTATCACCCGTTCTGAGCATGGGACTGTCCATGGTCTTTTTCGGTGTGATACTTGATCACCTAGGCCTCATCGGCTGCGGCTTGATTCTGCTGTCAGGGCTCCTCCTTCCATGGCTAAGGACCCGCGCAAAAGGTCCCCTTTCAGTCTCGTCTTGATTTAAGCGGGCCTTTGAAGCCCATAGGCCAAGATGGCGGCTGTCGCACTGACATTCAAGGACTGAAGCGCCCCAGACCCCTCGAGGGTCAATCGAAGATCACAGACATCTAAGATCCCCTTCGAAAGCCCCGTTTCTTCATGACCCAGGAGGATGATCTTTGGGACGGGATCCTGGGCCAGTCGATCCAGTTTAAGAGGATCGCTACCTAAAGCGGTTCCAATGACTTTCATCCCAGGCTTGACCGCCATCAACAGCCGGCGAAGCTCCTTCACTCGATAAATCTCAAGATGATCGAGGCCCCCTTCTGCCACCCGATAGGCCGCATCAGAGAGGCCGGCCTGACCTGGGTGATCCGAGAGAATCAAAGACCCCCATCCAAAAAAGGCCAGCGAACGAGCAATGGCGCCGACATTGTGAGGATTGCCGACGCCATCCAGTAAAAAGAGAACCCGCTCCTTAACGGCCAAGCGGCACAGCCCCTCAAGGGTCAGGTGGGTCTCGGCTTTGGGTTCTGCAATGGCGACCACCCCCCCATGAAGGACCGTTCCAGCGATCCTAGAAAGTTCCTCCCCCTCGACCTTCCGATAGGGTTTTCGGGTTCTGGCCATCAAGGCACAGAAGTCGCCAACCTCCCCCAAGTGTTTATCGTCATAAAAAAGCCTGAGCACCCGATCAGGTGCCGCCTTAAAGAGCGCACTGACTGCAGATAACCCTGCGACCTTCATTTCGGGCGGCCTTTGTGGCCGGCCTTCAAGCGAGAGGTTTTGGTTTGATGACGGCTTTTTAAAGCCTCCTTGAGAAGATCCCCGGGGGGGAGAGATAACGATCGGACGACATGCGCTTCATTTCCAGTGGTAGACTCGAGATTCTACACGGGTAAATCCCCCCCGCCCGCTGAACTTCGCCCTTTTCAGATGCCCCGGCTGATCCTCTTCAACAAACCCTTTCAAGTGCTCTCGCAGTTCACCGATCGTGACGCGGGGCGCTCAACCCTTAAAGATTTTATGGACCTTCCAAGGGTTCGGCCCGCGGGACGTCTCGATTTCGACAGCGAAGGACTCTTGGTATTGACCGATGACGGCGGCCTTCAAAATAGGATCGCGAACCCTCATCACAAACTCCCCAAAACCTATTGGGTTCAAGTCGAAGGGTGTCCCGATGAGGAGGCCCTAGAGGCCCTTCGCCTAGGGATCACCCTGAACGATGGCCCAACCCTCCCGGCGGTGGTAGAACGACTCGATGAACCTTTGGGTCTTTGGCCTCGGGACCCCCCAATCCGGGTTCGTCAAGCGATTCCAACCGAATGGATCGCCTTAACCATCCAAGAAGGACGCAACCGACAGGTTCGGCGAATGACCGCGGCCGTTGGATGTCCAACGCTTCGTCTGATTCGGGCCGCGATCGGTCCTTGGTCACTAGAAGGCCTTGCTCCAGGAGCCTTCTGTGAGATCGATTCGGGTTCTTGGTTGATGCCCTCAAAGCATTTTAGGCGCTCTCTAAAGGCCAAGCCCCAACGCCCTTAGTTTTTTGGTATCAGCGGTAAATTAGACTCGATCTTGCTCGTATAGCTGGTATTAAACGTCCGCTCAAACTGAATCACCTGAGCCGCGAGAGGAGTAGAAAAAGAGCGCTTAAAGACCCCATAGGTTTTTCC
>JBEIRQ010000131.1:0-5068 GCA_040375885.1 Methylococcus sp. | reverse complement strand
TTCCAGCGAAATTATGGTAAAGCCTAAAAAGATCAGAAAACTTCGGCTCGCGTTCGAGTGCCTTTTTAAGAAAAATCCTTGATCCTTTCAAACCTTCATTTTTCACGGTCATGAAATAAAGGGTGATGGGGTATAAAAGTACGCGAGCCACAGGTCTTCCCAGATGGAGCGTAATAAAGGTGATGACGCGCAGCCAGAAAAGGCTGCTCCTCTCAGGAAGACTCTGCCATGAAAGGGTCATTCCAAAGGCCTCTTCGAAATCTTAAAGTGCCCCGTTGCAATCTGGGTGTCCTGATGGTGACAAGTGAACTTAAGGCCAAGATCCTTATGGTTCACCACAACATGGACGGTTTGATTGGGTTTTAGGACTTGGAGAAATTTAGCTCTGATGATCCCGGTGATGATGAGATCGGGCCATTCATCTTCGATCCGGACCTTGATTTCCTGCAAAAGGGTGACACCGGGTACGATGGGGTTCCCTTTAAAATGGCCTTCTAGAGACGGATGATCCCTACTGATCAAGAATTCAATCATTTTTTTAAACTTTCCAGCCATCTCGAAGCACCACCTTAAGCACTTCAAGCGGTGAAGTTTGGGTCAAATGCCGGAAGCGGAACACTCGATAGAGTTGTTCAAAGACAAAAAAAGCGGCCATCACAAAAAAATTAATGGTGTTTGCGAAGAGCATCACCCATCCAATGTCATCAGTCAGCGCCCAATAAAGTCCATTAAGGGCAAACAGGATGAACAGGAGGCCCCAAAAAAGGGTCAATGTTCTTGTATAGGTGAAGAGCTCAGCGGGGAAGGCCAAAGGGGACCGCGCGCGCTGAGCGATGCGCGTAATTAATGGCGATTCGGGTGATTTGAGCGTTAAAAGGAAGATCAGCGCCAAAGCACTATTCATCAAAACAGGCATCAGCATAGCCGTCAGCCGCGGGTTCATCGTGACGCCCACTAAAAGAGCGAGGGTAAGACTGCTCATGAGCACATACTTCTTAAGACTTTTCAGTGGAATCCCAAGCGTCAGAATGATTCCAAATATCGCATCCGGAAGTGTTAACCAGATGGCATCAAAGAATTCTGATCGCAAAAGCCAGAAGGCCACGAGTGGGCAGCCTAGGGCCAAGATCATGGCCGTCAAGCCACCCCTCATCACGTCGTTTTGCGTTGGGCGACCGTGGCTGCCAGGTGCTTTAGGGATGAAAAAATGGATTCGATATCAGGGTCATCCGATTTAATTTGAAAGCCGTATTTTTTTGAGATGACGACGGATAGTTCTAAAAGGTCGATGGAATCAAGTCCGAGACCCTCGAGATACAGAGGGGCGTCAGGTTCAATCGTTTCAGGATCAGCGTCAAGATTGAGCGCACCCACCATAAGCTCTGCAAGTTCTTTTTCGATAGGGGTCTGAATGGCCATAAAGGTAATCGGTCAAGTGTACGTTGGGTGCCATGAAGATCCCGAGAGATCCAAGGTCGCTTCTATTTCAAGGAGGAGATCACGCCGGCAAATGTCAGCTTCAAGCCAAATAACAGGACTTGAAGGATGAAGCCACGGGTTAAGACACGCCTTCACTAGCGCTTGATCTTCCGCGCGTCGCAGATAGATTTTGAATGCCGCTTGTTCACCCCATCGCCATAAAGCTTTAAGGCTATGGGTTTTAAGGAGTGTTGAAAGGTTATCAATGGTGATTTCACATTGGCGGCGGGTGTCCTCCGGCGCATGGGTTTCATGACCCAGAATACTCGCTGTCCCAGAGATGAAGACCAGGTCATGTTGCGGGCTTTTGAAGCGGACGGCTCTTGAGAAAGAGGGGCTTTTAGGGCCGTAGATGGGCGGATAATTGAATGCGCTCACTTGATTCGGATTTTCAAGCGTTAGCATCGTGCCATTTCCGGCGATAAAGATCAGCCAAAGATCCTCCCCAGAGGAACCTAAGGCGCTCGCTGCCGGGAGATTTTGCCGCATATTAAAGCCAAAGCTATGAAGGGCTTCATGACGCGCAAGGCAAAAACTTTGATAGCGCTCAAGATCATCTTCATCGCAGTGGATGTCTGGAAAAAACTGCCAAACCCTCAAAAGGTGCTCATAACCAAGCCGCTCGGTAGCCCCCAAAAAGCTATGATATGCGGCGGTAGTGGCTTTCCGTATGCTTGTTGCTGGCCATCGGCCGACGCCAATTAATAGGTCATCCGTTGCGGCATAATCGATGCCATCGATGCTGCCATAGGTCGGTTTATCAAGGCTTGTCCAACGCTCCCCCTGTGGCGAATCCTTGAGGGGTTTCATCGAGGGATAAGCCTTAGGACTCTTATCTGCCCTAAAAGGCGGGGCAGTCGCTATGCCATAGTGGATATCGGCCAAGGTAAAAGGCTCATGCGCCGATGCCCAGATCCCTTTAGGTTGAATCGCCTCGGAATAGGGAACCTCTTTGAGGAAGGCCATTGGCGGCATAAAGCGATGCATTACCGGCTGATGGGAGGGACGAAGCCGTGTCTCATGAGCCACGACTTGATGTAGTAGATGGCACGGAATGCCCACAAGGAAGGGCCAAGCCGGGTGTCTCTAAAAAGATCACCGGCCAGCACGGAGATCACAGCGCCTTTGACCTTGAATATATTCCTCGGATGCATAAAAAGATCTCGAATGGCTGGCGAGGTGATTCGGTAAATGAACCATGAAAAGACGCCAAGCCCTCGGTCAATCTCCCGCTCAAAGGCTTTAATCAGTGTGTTGGCCTGATGAGGCTTATCTAGAGCTGCTTCAATGACATCTGCGGCCTTAAACGCGCTGTTGAGAGCTAAATGCACCCCACTTGAAAATACGGGATCAATGAAGGCGTAGGCATCTCCGATGAGAAGATAATTGCTCCCTGACATTTCCCTTGAACGGTATGAATAATTTCCGGTGGCGGTGACCTCACCCATCCTTTGAGCACCTTCGAGGCGTTTTGATACAAGAGGATTTAAGGCAATAGTTTGATTCATGAAATCCCCAAGAGGGATCTCGCGTTGCTTCAGGTAATCAGGACGGCAGACCGCACCGACGCTCATCGTGCCATCCTTCAGAGGGATCATCCAAAACCAGCCAAAATCAAACCAGTAGACACAAATATTGCCTTCTTCCTGGCCTTGAGAGCGCTGAGCGCCCTGATAATGAGCGTACATGGCAGCGCTTTTGTGTCGTTTATTCCGTTCCTTGAGGTTGAGAGCATCCGCCATGAACGTGTCACGACCGGTGGCATCGAGATAAAACCGTGCAGAAAAGGTCTTTCTTAATCCTTGATCGTTTCGAGCGGAAATGGAATAAAGGGTTCGGTCATGACACTCTAAGGTATCAACACGCCATCCCTCGTGAACAGTGGCCCCTTTTGCTCTGGCGTTTTCTAAAAGGAGATGACCAAATTCTGAGCGCCGAACCTCATAAGCATAGGGATAGTCGCCTTTTAGCGATTCACCAAAAGCGAATGTCGTCGATTTTTCGTGATAGACCGAATGAAATTCGGCGGCGTACTTCTTAAGACCAATGTGATCGACCGCGTCGAGGACTCCAAGCTTCTCTAGGTAGGGGAGACTTAATGGCAGGAGACTTTCACCGATATGAAATCGAGGATGATGATCTTTTTCAAGGACAACCGTATTGAACCCATTTTTTGCTAAGAGTGCGGCAGCGGCCGAACCTGCAGGGCCACCGCCCATGATGAGGACATCGCACTGTTGCTGGCTGTCATTCATAGGGGGCCGTCCATGTTGAAGATGATGTCGTTAGTGAATTGTAGCAGAGCAACTCGAACGTCATGGTATCGCTTCAAAGCCAGTTTTCTTGAGTCAAGATGGATCATTCACGGTTAATAGGGCAGCAGCAAAGGCGTTGGCACCCTTCATATTTTATTTGGCTGTCGCTGTTTATCCATGTGCTCGCGGGGGGATACCTGGTCTTGAGGCCTAAGGAGTGGCCTTTGGCTCTCGAGGTGCTGGCCTTCAACCATTTGATGCTGACAGCTGAGGGACTTTGGCCCAAAAGCACTCTTTTAGGACCGAATCGGCTGCGACTCCCTTTGCAAAAAGGTCAACCAAGACGTGTGGCTTTGACCTTCGATGATGGGCCTGATCCTTTGGTGACGCCAAGGATCCTTGATCTTCTTGAATCAAGCTCGGCCACGGCGACTTTCTTCTTGATTGGCGATCAGGCGCTGAAGTACCCGGAGCTTGTTCGGGAGATTCAAGCGCGGGGGCATACGATTGGTAATCATAGTCAGCAGCACCGCCTTGGTTTTGCTTGTTCTTCGCTGGGGGGATTCATCAAGGAAGTCGGCGAAGCCCAGGCATCGATGATGAGCATCACCGGTCTAGAGCCGCGTTTTTTTAGGGCGCCCTTTGGGATTAGGAGTCCTTTACTTGAACCTGCCCTTTGTGCGCTTGGCCTCCATCTCGTTAGTTGGACTCGGCGTGGCTACGATACGCGTGAGAGACGTCCTCAAAAAATACTGGGGAGACTTCTTCGAGGGCTTAATGATGGCGATATCCTGCTGCTCCATGATCGTCATTCGGCGACAAGCGACAACCAACAGCCGGTGGTTCTTGAGGTTTTGCCCATCCTTTTAAAACACCTTCAAGATCATGGGTTTCAGAGTGTGGGACTTGATCAGGGAATCCCTTCCTAAAAACTAGGACTTAACCCATCGGCTAAGGATAAGAAGAGGCAACCGAATAATAAACTCGATCAATAGACGGGTATGCATGAAGGTGAGTAGTAGGTTGTCCCTACCGTACTTAAAATGCGTGACGCCCCCTTCTTGAGCCGTAAAATAACGAACAGGTGCAGGCTCGTTGATCGCGCGAATACCGCGCCATCTTAACCTTACAACCGCTTCCGGATCGAAATCGAAACGCCTCATAAAGGGCTGATGGTTCAAAATTTCTATCAGTGGCTCAATAGGATAGACCCTGAACCCAAAGAGAGAGTCGCCGATGCCACTCCAGAGTGTTTCGAGATTGGCCCACCAGTTGGAGATTTGGCGCCCTTTGACCCGAAGGGACGGGGCATCGGCTTGAAACACCGGTAATCC
>JBEIRQ010000070.1:0-7739 GCA_040375885.1 Methylococcus sp. | reverse complement strand
TTTTACGCTGACTTCGACACTGTCATAAGCCTACCGACAGCAGGCACCGCAGGTCTGACAATCCAGGCGGATCCTTGACTCAAAGGCAGCACATGCCGGTTCATTGGGGCTGAGCCTAATTTGCGGCGCGTGACGGCAACGAAGCGCCCCGCGGTGGTGAAATGACCAGGCACAGGCCGCACACCCGGGATTCTGGGTGGTCGGGAGGATGGCTGCGATTCCAACGGAATGACGGGTTGGCCCTTCCTTGAAGGTCGACCAGAGTGAGGGCAGGGTATCCGGGCCTGACGCTGACGAGGGCACTTCGAATAGGACCCTTGCGATCTGTTGTGTTTGCAACAGAGCCTCTTCGAGGGGCTGACGCCATCGGGGCAGCTGCGATCGGGTGAGGGCGAGACGCGCAGCCACGACGCTACGTTCTCTGAATCCACCTTCTGTCTCCGGCGCGTCCAGGGGATTGTCCCCCAGCCCATTCCAGAAACTCACACGGTAATCGGTGGTCGGTGCAAGAAACTCCCGAAGACCATACTGGTCGCCGAGCCAGGCCTGGGCCCTGAGGCACGCATGTTCGCGCCAGGGATGACCGATCCGGGTGTTATCAAGCCCCCAATCGACCTCCAATTCGCCTTCTTCCCCCTGAACAAGGGCATGGCAGAGCTCATGAAAAATCATCTGCCCCAGATTGTCGTCCGGATCAAATTGATCGGCTGTCGCGATCAGGATGCGACCTTTCCCATCGAAAGAAGCATACGCGTCAGGGGTTCGGACGATCTCAAATCCAATTCGCTGCGCACAGCGAATCCAGATGTGTTCGAGGGGATCCTGATAGGCGTGAGTAGCGGAGCGAACGAACATCAAAGGGGGGCGAGGACCCGGCAGAGTCAATTCAGCCGGGGTTCTTCGAGGATGATGATGGATTTAAGGATCTCGAGTTCCGCGGTGGATTCGATGTCGATGTCAATCTCGGCCAGCATGAGCAGTTCCGTACTCGATTCGGGTTGTTCATCCTGTTCGAGGCTCTCAGGGTCGGGAAGCACCAGCGTCCAGCTGAGCTCGTTGAGAACATGCCCCTGTTCCAGCGCGGCCTCACAGACGCGAGGTGCCAAGCGAAAGGTGATGAACATGAAAAGAATGTTGGCTTCATCAACCGAGTGATCGATCTCCTCTTCCCACATTTCCTCGAATTGAACGCAATCTACGATCCGCCGGCTCGCGACGGCCAAGGTCGTGTCTTCCAGGAGATCCTGGATGTCTTCGGATTCGTGGGCATTGCGCGCGAGGGCGCTCAATGTGATGGCTTTGAGAAACTCTTGCAATGTATCCAAGGGGCGGCTTCCGAGTTGGAGGAGAGGGCGCGTCCTGAAGGCCATTCAAGAGGCGTGTATGTATGTTGCATATTTGTTGAGCTGAGTCTAAGCGCTGTGAAGTCAGCCGCGCAATAGTAAAGCCGCGAATCAACAAATACGCGGGAGGTGTTCGCCCATGAGCCAGTCGACCAGTCGGCGTCCACCCCAAGGGGTCTTCATTTCAACATAAGGTCTTGAAGAGGGTATGACTTGACCAATTCGGGTGCTGGCTTTACCTAAGGGGTGGCTGCGCATTAGCGCAAGGAGCGTCTCTGCTACTTCTTCTTCACAGACGAGAACCAGTTTGCCTTCGTTGGCGAGATAGAGGGGGTCAAGCCCCAAAAGTTCAGCAGCTGCCAAGACCTCAGGGCGAATGGGAAGGCAGCGCTCGTCAATTTCGATGGCCACACCCGATTGGTGTGCGATTTCGTTAAGGACGGTCGCGAGCCCGCCGCGCGTCGGGTCTCTTAACACATGAATAGAGTCTGGATTTTGGGCCAATAGCGGGGCCACAAGACCGTGAAGTGCGGCGGTGTCTGAAAGCAGGGGCGATTCGAAGGTCAGTCCATTGCGCTCGGCCATGAGCGCGATGGCGTGATCCCCCAACGTGCCCGAAATTAGAATGGCATCTCCGGGTCTGGCGCGACGACCGCTGCAATGGACACCCGGCGGGACCCACCCGAATCCTGTGGTTGTGATGAAAACCCCGTCGGCCTTGCCTCGTTCAACGACCTTGGTGTCGCCGGCAACGACGGGGACCCCGGCAGTCTTCGAAGCCATCGCCATGGACGCAACCACCCGATCCAGAAGTTCAATCGAAAGACCTTCTTCCAGAATGAAGGCGGCCGTCAAATAGCGGGGTGAGGCGCCCATCATGACAAGATCGTTGACCGTCCCATTGATGGCCAGATGACCAATATCTCCTCCCGGAAAGAAGAGGGGAGTGACGACATGGGCGTCGGTGCTTGTCACCCAACGGCCACTGAGCTCCTGACTCCCCAAAGGCTCGAGGACAGCCCCGTCATCTCCTTGGAGGAGATAGGGATTTGTAAGGTGGAAAAGGAAGATGTCCTGGATCAGTTGATGGCTGGCCCGGCCTCCTGCGCCATGGGCCAGGGTAATGTTGCCTTTGAAAGAGCGGCTCACCCGGAGGTTCTCAGGTTTCGTCCATAGGTGAAATAGGCGGCGCAAGCGCCTTCGCTTGAGACCATGCAGGCACCCAGAGGGGTCTCTGGCGTGCAGGCAGTTCCGAAGACCTTGCAGTCCTTGGGCTCTCTCTGACCCCGGAGGACGGCAGCACATTCACAGGCCTTGTGATCGGCGATGGTCTGGTACTCCATGCGGTATCGGCGTTCGGCATCTAAGTCCGCGTAGGACTTGCTGAGCCTTAGTCCCGATGCGGGGATACTCCCGAGCCCCCGCCATTCAAAGCTGTCTCGGACTTCGAACGTCTCCTGCATGGCCTCAAGCGCCCTCAGGTTTCCTCCCGGGACGACGGCGCGGGTGTATTCGTTCTCAACGGTATGACGCCCATCGTTCACTTGACGAATCAACATCAGGATAGCCTGAAGGACATCGAGCGGTTCAAAACCTGCGATCACAATGGGCATCTTGTAGCTCTCGGCAATAGGGCGATAGGGCTTGGATCCAATCACGACGCTGACATGAGCCGGGCCCACCAGGCCATCAAGACCCGGGCCTTCGGCCGAATCCTCGAGGATGGATCGAATCGCCGGAGGGGTCAGTACATGGTTGCAGAGAACGCTGACTCGGGTCAGGCCTCTTCGCCGAATTTCGAGAAGAAGATGGGCGGTAGGGGGTGTTGTGGTTTCAAATCCGATCGCAAAAAAGATTACATCCTGAGAGGGGCATTGTTCGGCAATGGCGAGGACTTCACTCGCCGAATAGACCATACGGACATCCGCGCCATCGGCTCTGGCTTTCTGCAGGGAGTTTCCATAAGAACCGGGAACGCGAAGGGTGTCGCCATAACAGCAAAGAATCACGCCGGGCTGCATGGCCATTGCAATGGCCATATCCAGTCGACCGATGGGAAGGACACAGACAGGGCAACCCGGACCATGAATCATTTGAACATTTTGGGGCAAAAGACCGTGGAGGCCAAAGCGGGAGATGGCGTGCGTGTGACCACCGCAAAACTCCATGAACCGGTAATGCCGTGAAGGATCTACAGTCTGATGGATTCGATCGATGACCCTTGCGGCTACCTCAGGATCACGGTACTCCGCGTGATGCTTCATGGCGGGGATTTTGACTCGAGTTCCTCGAAAAGCGACAGCGTTATCGCCGCCTCTTCAGGATCAAGAACCCCAATGGCATAGCCGACGTGGAGAATGACGAAGCTTCCGATCTCAACGGGTCCCACAAAGGCCAGAGAGATCTCCTTTTCCAGCCCGTCGAGTTCCACCCGTGCGCTTTGGTCAGGGAGAAGCGCTGTGACTCTGCAGGGAATCGCAAGACACATCAGTCGGGCCTCATGCGCTTTCTTGGAGCGAAGCACGGGCAGCCGCAAGTTCGGCTTCCAGCATAGCGATGCGGTCAAGAAGACCCGTCTGATCTTTCCTGGGCGATTGTGCGGCGTTTCGTTTCTCAAGAAGCCAATCCAGCCAGTCACTCATGCCTTCGCCCGTTGTGGCTGAGATCTCAATGGCGTCAAGGCTGGGGTGGATGCTGCGAGCCCATTTCAAGGCGCGCTTTGGATCAAACTCGACATGGGGTAACAGATCGATTTTGTTAATCAGAAGCAAGTCTGCTTTCTCGAACATGTCGGGATATTTTAAGGGCTTGTCCTCGCCTTCGGTCACGGAGAGGATGACCACCTTGGCGTCTTCTCCAAGATCCCAAAGGGCAGGACAGACCAAATTACCGACATTCTCAATGAAAAGAAGGTGCTCACGGATGGGTTGTAGCCAGGTCAGGGTATTCAGAGAGATGGTGGACTTGTGGGGTTTTGCGATCACCGCCGACGGATTGTGGCCATGGAGGGGTAATCTGGACGTGGCTTCGGCCACCATACGGGCATCCAGGTGGCAACCCTTGCCGGTGTTGACTTGAACCACGGGCACGCCGGTGGTTTGAATCCTTTCGGCATCGAGACTGGTTTGCTGATCGCCCTCAATGACAGAGGTTTTTAATGCCGGAGCCACCTTTTGAAGGTCCTGAAGGGTTCTGCACAAAAGAGTGGTCTTCCCAGACCCCGGGCTCGACAGCAGATTCAGTGCCCGAATGCGGTGACTTTTGAAATAGGCTCGATTTTGCCCGGCGATTTGGTTGTTCGCGGAGAGAATGTTTGTTTCGAGTGTGATTGTTCTGGCTTGATTGAGCCCGGGGAGGCTGACGCCTGCCGCCCCCTTCCCAAAATGAAGGGTCGGTGGAGGAAGCGTTGCCCCCTGCTGATCACTGCATCCGCAAACCGTGCACATAAAGCCATTCTCCGAGATGTCGGTCCATTCTAGTTCACCTCAAGATGTCGCACGCGAAGTTCTGTCCCTTCAATTGTGGATAGCGGTTGATGGCCGCATTGGGGGCAGGGAGCCAACCTGAAATCGATGGCAACTCTTTTTTTGCAGGATGAACAATAACCACTGCCAGGGAGTTCATCCAGGTGGATGATGGCCCCATCGATGAGGGATCCAGGGGCCATGTGCGTGAGGGCAAACGAGAGGGCCTCAGGATCTACGCCAGCCAATTGCCCCATTTCCAGCGAGAGGCTTTTAACTTGACTGAAACCCTCACTCACCGAGGATGCTTCAATAATTCGGAGAATTTCCTCGGCGAGACTGATTTCATGCACCTTTATTTACCGAGAACTTAATGTGAGGGGGCAGCAACTTCCGCGCCTCGAATGATGATGGGCTTCTTGGGGGCCAGCGTATCCTGATCTACGACCAGGTGATATTCCACCCGTATCGTGCTGTCCTTGATTTCATAAGCACGAATGCTCACCCCCATGGGCCCCTTGAAATCGCCAAACTCCTCTTCGGGAGAGGCGAGGGTCTTGACACCAAAGAGGCCACGGGTTCCGGGGGTATTAACGATTTTGGCGCTAATGACGGGTTCATACTGGTACTCGAGGCTCTTGCCATCATCAATGATTTCGACCGGTGCCGCATGGGGGTAGCCGACGATCAGAATGCCTTGACCCACAATCATATAGCGCATCTTCATCGTACCCGCCTTGGCGCCCTTGGGTTTTACCGAGAGCATCCAGACGCTGAAAAGGTCGTACTTTGCATTAATCCGTTCGAGTAGAGTCTGATCCAGAAGAAGGGCGGGGGCCCTGGCGTCAGCAAGCTCGCCTGTCGTGAAAAGTTCGAGAATACCCATTTTTGAGCCCACGGCATGTTCAAGGACCGGGTCAATATGGTCAAAATCAGCTTTGTGGATGCGGGCTGGCTCAAGCCCCGTCTTGAAGACCACTTCGGTCCACTCCTTCCCCAGCACCGACTCAAGCGAGCCGCGGTCCATCAAAGGCATGGATTTGGCAAAACCATGGAACCCCTTTTCACCCCAGAGTTCAGCCGCTTCAACGGGGATGATCAGACCAAAGAAAAAAACAACCGTGATCAGTCTTGAAAGTGTGGACATGCTGGGAATCAGGGGGGAGGGGTCAAAAAACTTCAATTCTATGAAGGCAGTCTGACCGTTCCATGACGATCGGCGCTTGAAGCGAAAAAATTAGTGCTTGCAATAACCAAGCAAAATGCTAGGTTATTAGTGCTGGCCGTCTGAATCCAACTGGGGCTCGATTTCCCCCACCTCTTTCGAGTTCCTTCCCATCCACCTGGTTCTCGGGCGGCCAGCATCCCTCCAAAACACCTTAACCAAAGCCTCAAAGACTGAAAGGCACCTCGTCGATATTCAAACGGACCCCGGGGGCAATCCCTTTGGCAGCGCTGGGCATAGGATCTCGAAAAAGATACTCGCAAGGTCGATCTTTTCCTGCACCAGGACCACTGAAGAAGGGCACTCCCCCTTTCCTGGGCCTATTTTCCCGGCGGTCTGGGATCCCATCGGAGCGCTTGAGGAATCTCCCGTATGTCAAGGGGGTGAAGGGGTGAATTAGCCAAACTGTAATAATTCTGACATGAACGACTGTTAGCCTCCTTGCCAGTTGTCAGCGTCCTCGGACATCGTTGCTGACCAGAGAAGGCGCATTGATTGAGTGCGAAAAGCGTCTCTGGTCAGTTCTTCCAAGGAGTTCTGGCCACCGATCCCCACGTACTCGGCTATTTCATAGCTGCCGAGATGGCTCTCATCGGAACATTTCTCAACATTTGCGAGATCGTTTATGAAAGTGATGAACAACCTTCTGCTGGCGAGCATGCTGGCAGTATCTTACGAAGCTGGCTCTGCGATCATTGCAGAAACTGCTAAGTCGGGTGAACTTTTCCTCTTGGTTCAGCAGGTCTCAACCGGCACCACCTATTACAAAGACCTTGGCCTTACGACGGACAAGTTCCTGGCGGCTACTCCTGGTGCCTGTATTGAGGGCAACCTCACCGCCGATGCCAACTACAAGAGCTTCCTTTCTGTTGCGGCAAGCGACCTCATTTTTGGTGTCTACGGAACCAATCCGAGTGACTACCTTGGAAATGATTGGGGATTTGTCTCCACGAGCTCAAGCACTGACTCAATTTTCAATAAGACCGCTGTAGGTGTTGACCAGACCGAGCAGGCAATCATGGGGCAGTCCGTTGCTCTGAATGGTGCCTCGAAGTACGACACCACAAAGCATGATTCTGGTTTGATCACGAGCGCGGGCGATAAGTACGCCAACTTCAGCAGCCCGTTCTTTGGCACGAGGATCAATTTGACCCTGAGCGGTGACTCCTCTGTGCCGTCGACGGTCAAGCCGAGCTTCTATTTCGTGAGCGGCAAGGCGGGTTCTGCGACACCTCTCGGTTCCTGGAATCTGGCCTCAGGTGTCCTTCAGTTCGCCTCAACCAGCGGCAAGGGTGTCACCTCGATTTGTGGTGGCGTTCCGACGCCGACGCCCACGCCCACGCCGACGCCGGCTCCGGTCGCACCTGATGTGGGTGTCTCGGTTTCTCCGTCGACCACAAAGTTCGGCAAGAAGGTCACCATTACCGTAAGCCCCAAGGACAACAAGAAGAAGACGACTCTTGCCTTCTCCAAGGATGGTGGCGCATTCCTGCCGATGAAGACGCTCCCTGCGGGTGCGACCCGTACGACTTATGTTCCGGCTAAGACCAAGGTCGGCAAGGGCGTCATCCGGGCATGTGCGTTTGGTAGCACTTCCAATTGCGGCACCGCCAACCTTACCGTGACCAAGTAATCTTGCGTCTGAGTAACAGTTTGTAATCCATGAATAATGATCGGAGTTTGATCATGAAGAAATATCAAGTTGCG
>JBEIRQ010000135.1:0-5021 GCA_040375885.1 Methylococcus sp. | reverse complement strand
CCTCACGGATTTCCACCGTGATCGCCCGGCTGACCACGTCTCTGGACGCGAGGTCCTTGGCGTGCGGCGCGTAGCGGGGCATGAAACGTTCGCCCTCGGAGTTGGTGAGATAGCCGCCTTCCCCCCGTGCCCCCTCGGTAATTAAACACCCGGAACCATAGATGCCGGTGGGGTGGAACTGCACGAACTCCATGTCCTGGAGCGGGAGGCCCGCCCGAAGGATCATGCCATTTCCATCCCCGGTGCAGGTATGCGCCGAAGTTGAAGAAAGATAGCAGCGACCATAGCCGCCGGTGGCAAGAATGACCTGGTGAGCCTTAAAGAGATGCAGTGTGCCGTCTTCAAGCGACCAGGCCAAGACGCCCCGACAGGCGCCATCGACCATGATGAGGTCCAGCGTGATGAATTCGACAAAAAACTGGACCTTTCTTTTGAGCGATTGCTGGTAAAGGGTATGGAGAATCGCATGACCGGTCGGGTCAGCAGCCGCGCAGGTTCTTTTCGCTTGTCCCTCGCCAAAGCGCGTCGTCATGCCTCCGAAGGAGCGCTGATAAATGCGACCATCTTCGGTTCGTGAAAAAGGGACGCCATAGCGCTCAAGTTCGAGGACTGCAGGGATGGCTTCCCGACACAGAACTTCGATGGCGTCCTGATCGCCAAGCCAATCAGACCCCTTGATGGTGTCATACATGTGCCAGCGCCAGTCATCTTCACCCATGTTTCCCAGAGCGGCGCTGATGCCGCCTTGCGCCGCAACTGTATGGCTTCGAGTGGGAAAAACCTTGGTAATGCAGGCCGTATTAAAACCTTGCTCGGCTAGCGCCAGCGAAGCGCGAAGCCCCGCACCACCGGCACCTACCACCACGACGTCCAGTGCATGTTCGATCAGGGGGTAGGTTGATTTCATGGGGCGACTCCGGTGTGAAGAACCCAAAGCGCACCGAGTCCAGTCACGGAGGAAAAAACCAGAAGAATTCGAGTGATGAGTAAAGAGAGTCCCCGCAGCGAGGGGGTGGCGATGTAATCCATCAGGATCGAGCGAATCCCCAGGCCTGCGTGCAGGGCGGCCATCACGATGAGGCTGGCCAGAGCGATGGCATTCCAAGGCGAATGAACCCACTCCACCAGACGACCCTGATTCAATCCTGGAAGAAAGGCAAGGTGGAGGCCCAGCCAGGGAATCAGGAACATCAACACCAGTGCGGTTCCGCGCTCAAGAAGCCAGTCTGTTCGCCCCCTCTCGTGGGTATCGCCGGGATGGTGCTTCATGGGGCGACCCTGGTGCCCAGAAAGTCAGGCGCAAAGACCATCAGAGCCGTTAAGCCCAGTGCGGCACCAATCTCCATCACGCCAAAGGCGGTCTGCTTTGATCGGGTAAATCCCAGGCTGAGGTCCCAGAGGAGGTGCCTGATGCCATGGACCCAGTGGTAGTTAAAAAGCAGCAGCCATCCCGCAATCAAAATCCTCCCGAAGGGATGCGTCAGCCAACCGGTCAGAGATTCGAACGTTTGGGTATTGGTGGCGGCGGTGGCCAGAAGAAGGTTTCCAATGACGAAACCCAGAGCCAACAAAGCCCCACTGATTCGGTGAGAGATGGAGAGCAGGGCGGTGAGCGGAAGTCGATAAATCTGAAGGTGGGGTGACAGAACCCTTCTTGGTTTCTCGGGTGTGGTGGAGTCGATTTGCATGACCAATCGTTCAGCCTAAAAATCGATGCATCGTCCTGCCCGTTCCCAATCCCCGAAACGGGTCGGTTCAACGGCGTGTTGGGGGGTATTCACCGGCGCATTATCCTGATCTTTCAGAGGGAAATCGGGAGGCGTGTCGCAGTCCCCTTTCAAGGGTTTTTCTTCCAATGCGGTCCGCTGCTCAATGCTCATAGCTGCAAGATAGTCGATCTTATTGAACAAGGGGAGGGGTTCCATCCACAAATTACTACAAAAATCCTGAAGCCCCCGTCATTCCTCGATTTGAGGGCATCGCTTTTCAGGAAATAGTATGTCACTTAAAGCCTCGGGTGAAGGAATGGGGAATTTGATAGGCTCTCGGTCTGTAGAATAGGCGACTAGATCCAGTATTGGCCTCCTCCACTCGAGCACTTTCCGTTGATCAAAAAGACTTCCGCGGCCATTGTCGGCCTGCTGGTTTTGGCCAGCCCCCTGGTGCTGACCTTGCCCTGGAGGGAATGGCTGACCTATGGCAATCTCCTGAGAGCCACTGTCAGTGAATTGGGTGAATGGGCCCCTGTCATCTTCGCTCTGGTCACGGCATTAGGGACGGCTCTTGGTCTTCCCCGGTTGATCTTCTGTACCGCCGGAGGCTGGCTGTTTGGATTCGAGTGGGGTTTCGCCTGGAGCCACGTCGGAAGTCTTGCGGGAGCCTATGGGCTTTTCATCATTGCCCGACATACCCGCCCGGAGACGCTGCTTCATCGATATCCCAAACTCAAGGCGCTGAGTGCGCCGGTGGGGCGGGGGTGGTTTTCGGTCCTGGTGGTCCGGCAATTACCTCTGGCCGGGCTCTATAACGACATTTTGCTAGCCTGGAGTCCAGTGAGCCACCGCGACTTCTGGATTGGAAGCTTCATCGGCTTTCTCCCTCTGGGTCTGACGGCAAGTCTCGTCGGTGCCGGAATCATTGAAGCCGATATGGGACGGATGGGCACCTACCTTGCAGCCGCAACACTCGCCTTTGTCCTGCTCAGCTTTGGAGTTCGCTGGCTCATTCAGCGGAAAGGCCAGGAGCCCAGTTGAGGCTGAATCGGGCGGGTTCTCAATCCGTCGGGCACTGCTTCAGGAAATCGTAGAATTTGTCGCGGGTTCCCACACTCAAAATTGTCGTCAGCATGTAGGGACCGACTTGAATCTGGAGTTGCTCCATCTCGGGCGCGGTGGCCCGTAACAACACCTCGCGCATCCCCTCAAAGCCCTCGATATCGAGGCCAAAGTTCTCAATCACCAAATCATCCCCGATCTGACTGGTAATGCGGCGCGCGCGCAAAGCCTCGTCTCCCTGAATGGTCGTGACGAGAACTTGATCGTGTTTCATCAAATCCGAGAGTATCCGTCCTCGTTCCTGCCGATCGAAAGGGCCGACGCTGAGCCCATGCACTTCATGACTGCAAATGAGTGTCAGGTTGGTTGCTTCCTGGTAACACTGCGTCGGACAGTTCACATGCTGGGGCATGAGACAGGGGTAACAGGGCGAGTTGGGATTGCCGAAGTCTTCTTTTCGAAAAAATTCGAGCCGAGACCCCCGGTGAATCAAAGTATCAAAGGCAATAAAGCTGAATCCGGTCTTGGGGATAGCATCTGGAATGGGGCCCTCAGCAAAGACCCCGCCGATTGAGGTCAGAGCTGCGAGCACCCAGCCCATGAGGATGATGAGCTTGCGGCGGCATCGGAAGAGAGGGGCGAAGTTCGAGCGCATCAGGCAAAGAATATCAGCGTTTGTCATTCTATCGATGGTAGGATCGGGTTTCTGACTTTCCTGAGCCTCTCTCCGTGGCCCAAAAACCCGTTTCCCGGTCTCAAAAGCCGCCCGCCAAGACCAAGCCAAAAAAACCGGTCACCGCTCGGCGCCCCCCCCGAATGCGGGGAGCCAAACGGCCAGCGCCATCATCCCAACCCATTTTGTTCCTCAGCCTTGAAGTGCTGGCCCTGATGGTGAGTGGTCTGATTGGCACGATATCGGTTTTAGGGCGCGCTGCAGGCTGGTTTGGGGGGACAGATCTGACTCAAAGTCTGTTGCCTTTTGCCGGAACCGTTCTCATTCTTGGAATTTTGAGTTCCCTTTTTTTGGCCGGTTGGCTGCTCTATCGGCAAAAAATCAAGGAATGGACCGCCAATGGCCCGGCACTCTCAGCCCTGGTGATTTTTATTTTGAGCATGGTTTACGCGGGTTTCCCCGGGTTTCAGTCGGATCTCAGCCGCTTGAGAGGCCTCGTTGGGGGCGCTGAGCAGGCAGGACGTGACAGCATCGCGCATCAGGTTTACGCCGCATACCGTCGGGCAAATCACGAGGATTTGGCTCTGATCCTCTCCCGAGTGAAGCCTTATGAGGCTGAGATCCATGCCGCTGCGGCGCACTTTAAAGTGGATCCTGAAGTTCTGGTCGGCATCGGAGTGGCGGAGTCCTCCTTCCTGCCTCGAGACAGTAAGGATGGCGGGCGAGGCTTGTTTCAGATTACCGCTGTGCCTCAGCGCATCACCAAAGAGGTTGCCCGTCTCCTTTCCATTGAGAAACCAGATCCTCAAACCCCCCGCGATAACATCTATTTGGCGGCGGCAACCTTTCAGCATTATCTCGTCGAGATGAAAGGCGACCTTTTTCTCGGGCTTTTGGCCTACAACATAGGTCCAAGGAATGGGGGGTTGGCCTCGATCATGGCCCAGTATGGTGCCCGTGATTTTTTTACGATCCAGCCTTATCTGAAGGATCTGCCTCGAGACTATCCGATCCGGGTGCTTTCGGCCGCGCTGGCCTATCGCTTGATGCGACATGAGGGGGGATTGCCTCCCTATCAGGAGGGGGAGAATGCCAAAGCCATTCAGGCTCTGGGGATTCCGGGGCTTGATGTGTGGTGAGCGGAACTTCTCTCTGGGGTGACGATTCCAACTATTTAACCTATCCTTTGCCTGGCGAGACGTCATGTTCGGTCGCTCCTTAGCTCTCCTCTGTTCTCTTTTGTTGGTTGCTTCCGGCGCTGAATCTGCACAACCAGACCACCGGATCTCCAATAGCGTCGTCCAGATTCAAGGCGCTGAAGCAGGGGGCCGTCTCTATTTCGGGTCCGGGGTGATCGTCGCCCCCCATATCGTTGCAACCAATTGTCACGTGGTTCGAACCGGTGGCCGGCTGGGTATCTTTCGAGGCTATCGCAGTTACCGGGTGGAAGGCGTCAGAGCCGATGTCAAAAGTGACCTTTGCCTTCTTGATGTGCCGGCTTTGGACCTTCATCCGGCCCGAGTTGCAGGGATTGGATCCCTCAAAAAGGGCGATGCACTTTATTTTTATGGATT
>JBEIRQ010000024.1:0-11565 GCA_040375885.1 Methylococcus sp. | reverse complement strand
GGTACGCAGCGCAAGGGTTTATCCGTTGATGTTTCCACTAACAGAGCTTCGAATCCCACGTATCGTAATCAAAAAACTAAAAAAGGCACGACGATGAAAGAGTTCTTCAACAAAATAGTCAGGAGCAAGTTCTCCATTCTTTATCTCATCCTCTTTATCGGCGGCCTGTATATGCTGCAGGAAAAGGCCATTATGCCGATGGTTCTCAAGGTCGTGAACTCAGAGGCCTTCTTCGAGAAGCCGGTCGATGAAAACGAACCGCTAGGCAAAATGGACGGTCACACCGAGCGAACCGCTTTTGCACTCGCCAGCTGTCGTGATGCGGTTAAGAAAACGGGTGATGTGGATAAAAACGCGACATTCATTGATGATAACTATGAAACCTGGGCTCTTGGCAATCGTCAGTACCTGATTCGTTCATCTGTTCGGGTCACCTCCAAGGACAAGGGACCTGAGGACAAGCTCTATGCCTGCACGGTGCGCATGCTAGGAGACGATCAGAGTAAGCCTGAGAACTGGAATATTCTCGGCGTCGATTTCAACCCCGAAGCGAATTAACCTGGCGGCCATCCGAGCGGGCGTCCACCAAGGACATGCAAATGGAGGTGATAAACCTCCTGCCCGCCATCTTTACCGCAGTTGACCACGGTACGATAGCCGCCAACTTGGAGACCTTCTCATTGGGCGACCGCCCTGGCGGCCAGCAGTAAGGCACCCGCCAACTCGGGTGGGTGACTTGAAAGGTCATCCAACGTGGCCACGTGCTGCTTCGGGATGACCAAAACATGGGTTGGCGCCTTGGGACGAATATCTCGAAAGGCAAGGACCCATTCATTTTCATAGACGACCTCCGGTTGAATATCGCCGGCAACCATCGAACAAAAAAGACAGGGCGTGGATGCAGCCATTAGGCACTCCTCAGAATCCGTAAGAGATTACACACTTTTGCGACCATGAAAGGCGTGCGAGAGGGTGGCCCCATCCACGTACTCCAGCTCCCCCCCCAGCGGCATGCCATAGGCCAGCTTCGAGATCGTGATCTCATGGTCACGAGCCATTTCAGAAATGTAATGGGCGGTCGCTTCCCCTTCAACCGTGGTATTGGTTGCAAGGATAATTTCCAGGATCTCCCCAGACCTTAAGCGACCTTCCAAGAGATCTAAGCGCAACTCCATGGGTCCTATCCCATCAAGCGGAGAGAGGCGGCCATTCAAAACAAAAAAAACGCCCTTGAAGCCCGTCGCTTCGTTGATCGCTTCAGCCTCAGCGGGTGTCTCGACGACACAAAGAAGCGACTTTTCTCGCCCGGGGTTGGCGCAAATCGCACACCGCTCAGCCTCCGTGAGCGTCCGGCATTCGAGGCAGTGGCCCACTTTATCGAGCGCCTCAAGAACCGCCAGAGCTAACTGCCGCGCACCTTCCCGATCCCGCTGCAGCAAATAAAAGGTCATCCTTTGGGCCGATTTAGGTCCTACCCCAGGCAAACACCGAAGCGCACGAGTCATTCTCGCCAAAAGACCTTGAGGTTCCAAGGACATCATCCTCGCCTAAAAAGGTAACTTGAATCCAGCCGGCAGCTCGAGACCACCGGTTAATCCCGCCATCTTTTCTTGCTTCAGTAGACTGACCTTATGGACCCCATCATTGAACGCCGCAGCCACGAGATCCTCCAGCATATCCCGGTCCTCCTTCAAAAGGCTGTCATCAATGGACAACTTTTGAACGAGACGTTTTCCATTCATGGTGACCTTGACCAATCCGCCACCTGATTCGCCATGGACTTCTGCTGTGGCAATTTCATCTTGAACCTGTTTCAGATTCTCCTGCATCTTCTGCGCCTGTTGCATAAGGCCGGCCAGGGGGTTCTTCATCAATGCAATCTCCTTGTAGTCTTCAGGGGTCGATCGGTTTGACACTTCCTGGCACCAGTCGGGCACCAAAAGTGGCTTTCAATGCTTGAATCGTCGCATCCTGTTCGATAGCCCTCTCAGCATCCACTTGTCGCTCATCGCTTTCCCGCCGAAGCTGCTCCGCGGGCGTTTCACTCAAAGGATCCTCCAATCGGACCGTCAGCTTGAGCGTTCTCCCAAGATGGGCGCACAAGGAGGCCTCGAGGGCTGCGACCGATCGGGGGCTCTGCAGTTGGCGATGCTTGGGATCAAGCCGAAGCACACAACTCTGATCATCTAGCTGAACCAGAACGGCATTACTGGCAAGTTCACGCGATAGGGCTGAAAGACCGAGGGCTTCTATCAGTCGGGGCCAATCTTGCGGCTTTGGATGGTGCAGCACACTTTCAGGTGAGTCACCCTTCAACATCGGGGAGGGCGACAACTCACTCTCCTTGAACGTCGTGTTGGAAGGCTTTGGGGATTCTCGATTTGGCTGTGGGGTTGGCTTTTGAGGGTTCGGGGATAATTTATCTTGAACCACGCGTGTTTGAGCCTCAACCGGCCTAAAAGCCAGCATCCGCAGGAGGATCATTTCAAACCCGATCCTTGGATCTGGCGCCATCGCAAGATCCCGATGACCGACTAGGGCAATCTGATACAGAAGTTGGAGATCCTCGGCGGCCGTCATTTTCGCTATCGCCAAAAGGCGTTCAGCATCCTCGTCATGACGAACCGTTTCGGGAACCCATTGGGCAAGACTCACATGATGCAAGATCAACAACAGGTCCTGAAGAACATCCTGATAAATGGGCGCGTGCTGGTCCATCTCATCGACGTGCCTCAGGACCTCTTTGAGATCGCCCCTAAGGACGGCGTCGAGGACATCAAGGACCGGCTGCCGCGCGACGGTTCCCAGCATGGCAGCCACCGTCGCTTCACTCAAGGTGCCGCCACCATGCGCAATCCCTTGATCCAAAAGGCTGAGACCATCCCTCAGTGACCCATGCGCCGAACGCGCCAGTGATCTGACTGCGCCCGCCTCATAGGCAATCGACTCGTGTTCAAGAACATATTCAAGATGTCCCCGGATTTGCTGCGGGGTTAGCTGCTTCAGGTTGAACTGAAGGCATCTTGAGAGAACGGTGACCGGAATTTTCTGCGGGTCAGTGGTCGCTAAAAGAAACTTCACATGCGCTGGCGGCTCCTCCAGAGTTTTCAGGAGGGCGTTAAAGCTGTGCGCTGACAGCATATGAACTTCATCAATCAGGTAGATCTTATAACGACCCCGGGTTGGCGCATAAAGGACATTATCGAGAAGATCCCGGGTATCCTCGACCTTGGTTCTGGAGGCCGCATCCACCTCGACAAGATCAACAAAGCGCCCCTCATCAAGTTCCCGACAACTGAGACAAGACCCACAAGGCTCCGCCCCAAGGATCGCCTCACAGTTGACCGCCTTAGCAAGGATGCGGGCGATCGTGGTCTTGCCAACACCCCGGGTCCCCGTAAAGAGATAGGCGTGATGAAGGCGATCGAATTCAAGGGCGTGCGTCAGCGCCCGAACCACGTGATCCTGGCCGACGATTTCGCCAAATTGGCGAGGACGCCATTTCCGGGCAAGTGCCTGATAAGCCATGTGGCAAGAAAAAGAGTGTGAAAAACGGTGCGTGGGGCTGAATCCTTTAGAAGCTTAGGATACTGCCATGTCCGTCTAGACGCCACCACCCCAAAGAGAGAGGGTGGCAGACCAAACCAGCCACACCCCGGCACACGAAAGTGCCGCTACCGTTGCTCCCTTCCGGGCCTGGCGGAGTTCACGGCGTTTCATTGCGAGGGGACCAATCGGCCTGCCATAGAACGCTTGAAAGACCGCGGCATTCCACCGCGCCTTGATCCAACCATTATGAGGCAACCGCCCCCCCACTTCAACCTAAGAAAGTGTCTTTGAGATCGGATCAGCGGCCGTATCCCCCAACCATTCGATCAGATGCTCCAAGTATTCGATCCGAAGCTCCGGTGTTTCGAGGGGGCTGGTAAAACGTAAACGCTCTGGACCATCGAGCTTGTAGATAGAGGGCTGTGTCTGGATGAGGGTAATGATCTTAAGGGGATCCACGTTGGGCTTGGGATGGAACACTAATCGGCCACCGGTTGCCCCAGCCTCCATTTTTCGGATACCCAGTCGCTCTGCGGAAATCTTGAGGCCCGTGATCGCAAAAAGGATCTTAGTGGCGGGGGGCAACAAGCCGAAGCGGTCAATCATCTCCACCTGGAGCGCTCGGAGATCCTCATCCGTCTGGGCATTGGCAACCCGCTTATACAAAACCAGTCGAGTATGGACATCCGGTAGATAATCCTCCGGGATCAGCGCCGAGCTCCGAATATCAATTTCAGGACCCACCTCATGCGGCATCAGATCGATTTCAGGCTTTTGGCCCGACTGAAGCGCTTTAACCGCGCGATCCAGAAGATCGGTATAAAGACTCAGGCCAATTTCCTGAATCTGACCACTTTGCTCATCACCTAATAACTCACCGGCACCCCGGATTTCAAGGTCATGGGAAGACAACATAAAGCCCGCACCTAATGCGCCAGACGCCTCGATAGCCTCAAGACGTTTGCTGGCATCTGAAGTCATCAAGCTTTTAGGCGGAACGATTAAATACGCATAGGCCCGGTGATGGGAGCGCCCGACCCGACCCCGAATCTGGTGCAACTGAGAAAGCCCTAAAAGATCGGCTCGGTTAATAATGATCGTGTTGGCGGTTGGAACATCAATGCCACTTTCGATGATCGTGGTACATAACAGAAGATTGAATCGCTGGTGGTAGAAATCCAGCATGATCTGCTCTAGATCCCGCTCAGCCATCTGTCCGTGCGCGACCCGAACCCTCGCATTCGGCACCAACTGCTGAATCTCACGCGCCATCTTCTCCATGGTCTCGATCTTGTTGTGGAGAAAATAGACCTGCCCTCCCCGCTTAATCTCGCGAAGAATCGCTTCCTCCACCAAGGCTCCATCCCATTCACTCACAAACGTCTTGATGGCATGGCGGTTCGGTGGAGGCGTCGCGATAATCGAGATATCACGAAGTCCAGACATCGCCAAATTCAGTGTTCTTGGGATAGGTGTAGCGGTCAAGGTCAAAAAGTCCAACTCGCTTCTAAGCTTCTTAAAGTGCTCCTTCTGGGTCACACCGAATCGCTGCTCCTCATCGACGATCACCAGCCCTAAGTGCTTGAAGCTGACATCTTTCTGAAGAATCTTGTGGGTTCCAATTAAGACATCGACCTGACCCTCAGCAACGGCCTTCAGCACCCGATCCTGATCCTTCTTAGCAACAAACCGGGACAGCGTCTCTACCCGAATGGGCCAATCCGCGTAGCGATCACGAAAGTTTTGGAAATGCTGTTGGGCTAAAAGCGTGGTCGGCACCAAAACCGCCACCTGGCGACCATTTTGAACGGCCACGAAGGCAGCCCGCATCGCCACCTCGGTCTTGCCAAAACCGACGTCACCACAGATCACCCGATCCATCGGTTTTGGGGAAGCCATATCACGGATCACATCGAGAATCGCCGTTTCCTGATCAGGCGTCTCCTCAAACGGGAAGCTCGCTGCAAATTGTCGGTAATCAAGGGTATCCGCATCATGTTGATATCCGACCCGAGCAGCGCGCTTAGCGTAAATATCGAGTAATTCAGCAGCGACATCCCTGACCCGCTCCAATGCTTTCCGGCGAGCCTTTTGCCATTGCTCGCCGCCAAGTCGATGGAGTGGCGCTGATTCAGGGCTAGCGCCACTGTAACGCCCGATCAGCTGCAATGAGGAGACCGGAACGTAGAGGATGTCGTCGTTGGCATATTCAAGCGTTAGAAACTCGGCCTCGACACCACCCACTGTAAGCCGGGTTAAACCCTTAAATCGGCCGACACCATGCTCCTGATGGACGACTGGCGATCCGATATCAAGCTCTTCAAGATTCTTTAAAATCTGATCAAGCCTTTGCCCTGTCTGCGAGCGTCGACGGCGCCGACGCTGCTGGACGCGCTCTCCCGAGAGCTGCGTTTCGGTGATAATGGCCCACTCAGGATCTAACAGCCAAAGCCCATGATCCATTGGAGCAATCACCAGACAAACGGGATCTAAGACCTCGAGAAACTGGGCCCATCGCTCGATCACCCGCGGCCTGACGTGGTGCTGACCCAGCATTTCAAGCATGGCCTCACGATGACCTGCCGTCTCAGCAACAAATAACACCCGACCCTTAAAGTCTCTCAGGAAGGCAAGTAACGGCTCCTCCACCTCGGCACTTTGACGGCGCCCAAGCGAGAGATCGGGTAAATCCTTTAGCGCGTAACGAATGGGTGAGGCGATGGCTGGATGTCGCGTCGAATCGATGTGTATCAATGGGTATCTTGAAACCCGTGACATGAGCTCTTCTGGCTCTAAAAACAAACGCTTAGGGACCAGAGGGGGGCGATCTATAAACTGGTTACGCTGACTAAATCGGCTGAGGGTCTCCTCGGTAAAGCGTTCCGCTGCCGCATGGATATCGCCATGGAATACCATGCGTGTTGCCGGAGGAAGATAGTCAAAAAGGGTCTCGGTTGCCTCAACGAACAGCGGCAAGTAATAGTCGATTCCCCCAGCGGCCATTCCCTTGCTGACCTCTTGATAGAGAATGTTCTGACTGGAAACTTCTGGGAACGTCTCCCTGAAAGCCTGGCGAAAACGCTTGATAGCCGCATCATCAAATGGAAATTCTCGGGCTGGATAGAGGTTGATCGACTCCGTCTTATCACTGGATCGCTGAGTTTCAGGATCAAATAAGCGAATGGAGTCGACTTCTTCATCGAACAATTCGATCCTGTAAGGAGTCGGGCTTCCCATGGGGAAAAGGTCGAGAATCGCACCGCGAATAGCAAATTCACCGTGCTGAAGAACCTGTTGGACGCAGTGGTAACTGACGCTCTCAAGCCGCTCCCTCATGGCATCGAGACTCAAATGGTCGCCTGGCTTTAAGACAAAGGTATTTGAAAGAACGTGTGATCGGGGACTCAATCGCTGCATGAGGGTTGAGACCGGCGCTAAAAGCACCCCATGAGTGACCTTCGACAGCTCCGCAAGACACTTGAGACGCTCTGAGATAATCTCAGGAAGGGGCGAAAAAGTATCGTAAGGGAGCGTCTCCCAATCTGGAAAATGAAGAACCGGCGCGCTATCGCCTAGAAAAAAATGGATTTCATGCTCCAAACGGACGGCCGTCTGGGTATCCGGCGTCACCACCACATAGAGATGGCGATCCGCCTCTATCGCTCTGGCCAAGGCCAGGGCATCACCACAACCCGAAAGATCCTGCCAAAGGATCGGTTTATCCTTGGAGGCTGGAAGAATCGGATGGAGCAGCGAAGTCAGCGGAAGGTCAGCCATGGAGATTATCGAAGAGGTCAGTCAATAAACCGTCGTGTCAGATCCCCATAGGCTTCGATACGGCGATCCCTTAAGAAGGGCCACATTCGTCGCACTTCCTCCGAACGCTCCCGATCGATATCCACCATCAGAAGTCGCTCCTCCTGATCGTCGGCTCGATCTAGAAATTCACCCTGAGGACCAACCACAAAGCTGTTACGCCAGAACTGGATCCCACCACTTTGGCCCGAAAGATCAGGTTCATACCCGATACGGTTACAGCTGATGACCGGTAATCCATTGGCAACCGCATGGCCACGTTGTACGGTCACCCAGGCCTCGAGCTGTCTCGCTCGCTCCTCCTGTGAATCATCGAGATTCCAGCCAATCGCGGTCGGATAAAGCAGAAAATCTGCTCCCGCCAGGGCCATCAGACGGGCGGCCTCGGGATACCACTGATCCCAACAGACCAAAAGCCCCAAGGTCCCAACAGAGGTGGCGATCGGCTTAAAACCAAGGTCTCCCGGGGTGAAATAGAATTTCTCGTAGTAGCCAGGATCATCTGGAATATGCATCTTCCGGTAGCACCCCGCCAGTGACCCATCCCGCTCAAGAACCACCGCTGTATTGTGATAAAGCCCTGGCGCCCGGCGCTCAAAGAGGGAGGCCACAATCACGATAGAGAGCTCTAAAGCCAAGGCCCCGAAAACATCGGTACTAGGGCCTGGGACCGACTCCGCAAGATCGCACAACCTGGGATCTTCGCTCTGGCAAAAATAAGGGCCTAGGTGCAGTTCTGGCAAAATCACAAGGCGAGCACCGAGGGCAGCAGCGTCTCGAATAGCCCTCACCGAGCGATCAAGATTCAAGGCGGGATCAGAGTCACCACAGGGCTGCTGGACCAGCCCGACGCGAAGCGAAGCTTGTCGGGTCATTAGGCTTTTCCTCCCAGAGACTTTGGAAATTGCATCGACATGCAGTGGAGACTCCCATACTGACGAATCAGCGGAAGACAATCGATGGGGACCAGCGTCCTGTCTTCAAAGACTCGACCCAACCGATCCAAAGCGATCTGATCGGCGGGATCCCCATAAATCGGCACCAGGACTGCCCCATTAATGATCAGAAAATTGGCATAGGTTGCCGGCAAGCGATCGCCCGCCTCACTCCGAATAGGCGCGGGCATCGGCAGCGGTACCAACCGATAGGGCTCTCCTTGCTGATTAGTGAAGTCTTGAAGCGCGCTGGCCATTCGGCAGAACGCGGGATAGAGGGGATCCTCTTCATCATCACACGCCGTATAGGCAATGACATCCTTCGAGCAGAATCGGGCCAGGGTATCGATGTGGGCATCGGTATCGTCCCCTTCGGCATGCCCCTCATCAAGCCAAAGGATATGCTGCCCACCCAAACGGTCACGCAGCACCGCTTCGATCTCTGCCCTTAAGGCCTTAGGATTTCGGTTGGGATTCAAAAGGCAGCGGGTGGTCGTCATCAGGGTCCCAGCGCCGTCCGTCTCGATGCTACCGCCTTCAAGAACAAAATCGACCGGAATCAAAGGCCCTTTCCCCAACAAACCTGAGGCATGGAGACGGCGGGCTATCTCTTGATCGTTTGCGCAGTCGTATTTTCCGCCCCAAGCATTGAATTTAAAGTCAAGGTAAGCCCCCTGACCCTTTTGAAGCACAGAAAGCGGCGCCGTATCCCGAACCCACACATCGTCATAGGGCATGACGATGCAATGGACCCGATCCAGCGCCACCCCCGAGACTAAAAGCCTCCTTTTGACATGCGCCGCATGAGCATCGGTGGCGACCGCCAGCAAAAGGTCTTGCCGGGCAGCCACCTCACGAGCGATAGCGACATAGGTGTTCTCAACCTCCTCAAGCCATGGAGCAAAGTCCCCATCGGCCGTTGGCCATGCCAAGAAAACGGACGCCTGTTCCTCCCATTCGGGAATCAGTCCATCAAAAGTCGAAAGAGTATTCACTATCGCTGCGCCAAAAAAAGCGAGATTCTACCCGAAACTTGATGAAGACCCTGAGACAAAGACCCGTTTAATCGCGCACCCACCCCTCCACGAGCCGGCTTGGAATGCGCTTCGACTCACTGGACGGAGGATAAGGACGATGATTCACAATCGCGACACACACCCTCAGTGTCTCCACCGCAAGAATCCAGGAAACGCTGATAAAGAGAAAGGTGAGGCCGGCATCGAGATAATCATTGAAGATCAAATGCGGCGCTTTGGCTAACTGATCCTTAGGAAGCACTCCAGCGGCCATCTGTTCGCTCAAATGACGGGCGTGACTTAAGAAGCCGATCCGAAGATCATCGCTGAAAAGCTTTTGAATAGCGGCAACACTGGTCACGATCAACAGCCAGATCATGGGAATCGCGGTAATCCAGACATAACGCAGACGCCCACTTTTAACCATAATGGTCGTCGCAACCGAGAGTGAGATACCCGCCAGCATCTGATTGGCAATCCCGAACAGTGGCCAGAGACTATTGACGCCACCGAGGGGATCAATGACCCCGTTATAAAGGAGCCAGCCCCAGCCACTGACCACCAAACCACTGGTAAGGGCGACACCTGGGTACCAGGAGGTCCGACCTAGCTTTGGTGACCAGTTCCCAAGGAGATCCTGGAGCATAAAACGGGCAACCCGGGTGCCGGCATCCAACGTCGTCAGAATAAACAAGGCTTCAAACATAATTGCAAAGTGATACCAAAGCGAGAGCATGGAATCACCAAAGGCACGTGCAAAGAGGCTCGCCATCCCAACAGCCAAGGAAGGCGCTCCGCCGGTCCGCGCGAGAAGGGTCGTCTCTCCCATCTCTTTGGCCAGGAGATTCATCTGATCCACGGTGACCGGGAACCCCCAGGAGGAGATCTTGGCGACTACTTCAGCGGCCTCGCTGCCCACCACTCCCGCAGGGCTATTGATCGCGAAATAAACCCCAGGATCAAGAACCGTCGCCGCCACCATCGCCATGATGGCGACAAAAGATTCCATTAGCATGGCGCCATATCCAATAAAGCGGGCATCCTTCTCATTAGCCAAGAGCTTCGGTGTGGTCCCAGAGGCGATCAGGGCGTGGAACCCTGAAATGGCGCCACAAGCAATAGTGATAAAAACAAAGGGGAAGAGACGACCACCAAAAATCGGACCGCTGCCGTCGATAAACGGGGTCACTGCCGGCATCTTAATCTCGGGATGAAGAACAATGATTGCGATGGCCAAGGCCGTGATAGTGCCAAGTTTCATGAACGTCGAAAGATAGTCCCTCGGCGCCAGCAGCAGCCAGACCGGCAACACCGCAGCGGCAAAGCCATAGCCAATGATCATAAAAGCCAGCGATTCGCCGTCGAAATCAAACCAGGACCTTAAGGGATGATGGTCAACCACCCCGCCGCCCCACACGGCGAGCAACAACAGCGTGACCCCGAGCACCGTCGATTCAATGACCCGTCCAGGTCGAAGCTTGGTCATATAAAATCCGACCACCATAGCAATCGGAATGGTCGCGCCTACCGTGGATGTGGCCCAGGGACTGTGTTTCATCGCATTCACCACAATCAGCCCCAAAACGGCGATGAGAATGATCATGATGCACATCACCCCCAACATGGCGATATTCCCCCCCAAGGGCCCAAGCTCATCCCGAGCCATCTGACCTAGGGAGCGCCCATCGCGGCGAATCGAGCAGAAGAGGATCACGAAATCCTGAACACACCCACCGATGACAGCGCCCACAAGAATCCATAGCGTTCCAGGAAGGTAGCCAAATTGCGCCGCCAAGGTCGGACCAATCAGGGGACCTGGACCTGCGATGGCTGCAAAATGGTGCCCAAAGACCACCCACCGATTCGTCGGCACAAAATCACGCCCGTCCTCAAATCGCTCGGCGGGTGTCGCCCTTTCTCCATCCAGAACCAGCACTTTGGCTGCGATGAACGCGCTGTAGAATCGATAACCAAGGGCATAAACACAGAGGGCCGCGGTCACGAACCAGAGACTGTTAACGGGTTCTCCGTGATTGAGCGCAATCCCTCCAAGCGCGGCGGCGCCGAGGATGGCGATAGATAACCAAATCAAGCGGGACAGAAGGGACATTCGATTCATAATAAGTTGTTCTTAAAAAAGTATTAAAGAATAGCGCTCACCTGCTCAGCACGCCATGAGCCACGAACTCACTCCGCTTTCAACCCGCTGATCCGAGGATCTTCCCAAGGCCATGACACAGCCTTTGGAT
>JBEIRQ010000193.1:0-3732 GCA_040375885.1 Methylococcus sp. | reverse complement strand
TCGGGCTGATCGGCTTTTCATCGTATGGGCCTTAGTGGTCGTTATTTTATTTTCCCTGTCCCAATATAAGTTTCCAGGTTAAATTTTGAACGGGGTCATCGCATTGGGTGTGTTGGTGGCCAGAATCCTGGCGCGTGCCCTTGAGGGGGGGGACCCTGTTGCGCTGAGCCTGGTTCGGCGCGGGTTACTGACGCTTTGGATTCTCTCGTTGATCCTGCTCTGTCCGCTTTTGATGTTTGTGTTTACCCCGGAAGATGTCCCAAAACCGCGCTGGCTAACACCTAGCGCCATGATGCAGTTCGCGCCTGTGATTCCAGGCTTTATCCTATCGCTTGGCGCAACCACGGTGATGGCGTTGATCGCCTTCTTAAAGCAGAGCCCGCGTGGCGCCCTGGTCGCGTACCTGATCTTTCCGGTACTTTTATTAACGCTCAATTTTGGGGTGATTCCCCGACATGCCGAGCTCAAGTCGGGTCATTCCATTGTGAATCGCTTACCCCCTGCCCTGACAAAGGATACGGAGATAGCCTGTCTTGCCTGCATGCCCCCTGGCGTTCCTTTCTATCTTGGGCGGTTAATGACGGTGTTTACCGAGGAAGGGAGGGAGCTGACCAGTAACTACGTCATTTTTTCGCTCGCTTCTGGAAAAAGTTGGCCGCCTCGACTGGTGCCCTGGGCCTCAAGGGATGCCTACCTTGAGAAGACAGAACACCCTCTCTTTCTGATGGCCACCGGCGAACGACGAGACGAGTTGGTTCTCAGGGGAGAGCGGGTCGGGGCGCCTGTGGTGGCCCTTGCCAACGGTTATTTCGGCGTCCTCTTGCCGGCTGGAAACCCCTGATATGTGCGGTATCTGCGGACAGATTCTTTGGCAGCCTTTAGAGGGGGCGATGAACCCGGTTCCCGCCATGCTGGATCGTCTGGTACATCGTGGCCCCGATGGCCATTGGGTGCGTTCCGATGCCCTCGCGACGTTTGGTATGGCCCGACTGACCATTCGTGGTTTGACCAGCGGGCAGCAGCCTCTGGTCGATGAGGCCACTGGCGTCATGGTGGTCTGCAATGGCGAAATTGATAATCATCAGGCCTTGAGGGCCTTTCTGAAAGAGCGGGGCCGCCCGGTTTTCGAAGATACCGATGTCGCTGTCCTCCCGGGGCTTTATCTCGAGTTGGGTGAGGCTTTTGTTGATCAACTGATTGGGGCCTTCGCTATTGCGGTTTGGGACCCTTCCCGTCAGCAATTACTCCTTGCGAGAGATCGGGCTGGGGAGCGGCCACTGTTTTATTATTGGACTCAGGAGAAGGCGGTCTTTGGATCACAGCTTGCGGCGATGGCCGCTGCCGAAGAGACCCCTCGGACGCCTGATGTCGAGGCGCTTGCTCGATATCTCCAGCTGGGCTATTTTGCGGCCCCCGACACCCCGATGAGTGGTATCCAAAAGGTGGGTCCGGCGGAGGTCGTGATTCTCAATGCCGAAGGGGTCCGCCGGACGAACTACTGGCGCTGGCCTCGATTTAAGCCCTCGGAGCCGTCTCTAGAGGTCTTTGATGGTCTTTTCAAGGAGGCCGTCCGCCGCCAGAGTGAGGTGGATGTCCCGGTGGGTCTATTTTTGAGTGGGGGCGTTGATTCTTCGCTCATCGCTGCGGTGACCCGAGATCTCCATCCGGATAAATCATTGACCGCTTATGGGCTCCGCTTCAGGGAGGACTCCTTTGATGAGGGTCTTTTTGCTGAACAAGTGGCGAGTGATCTCAGAATCGATTACGTGCCCGTTTGGGTGGAGCCTGAGGATATTCCAAGGCTGCTTCGCGAGGTCGTGAGGACGTCAGGTGAACCTTTGGCGGACCCAGCTTGGATGCCGACCGCGCTGCTCTCCGAGCGGGCGGCCAGAGATATTAGGCTGTCGCTTTCAGGCGAAGGAGCCGATGAATTGTTTGGGGGTTATCCAACGTATTTTGGCGCAGGGTTTGCCGAGCATTACGCTCGCCTGCCTTCTTGGCTGAGGGGGTTGATCCGAGATCAAGTCCACCGCTGGCCCCCCAGCGATAAAAAGGTGACCCTTTCTTTTCTATTAAAGCGGTTTGTTGAGGGCGATCATCTCGATGGACTTCAGCGCCATGTGCTTTGGAATTCCTCTCTCTCGCCGAGCCTCATCGAGCGCCTCGGTGTTCAGCCGGCAGGGCATAAGTGGCCAGCCCTTGAGGGAGAGCCACTGCTGGATACGATCCAGCGCTATGATCTTGAGCGCTCGTTGGCCGAGGGGCTTTTGACCAAGGCGGATCGGGCTAGCATGCATTCGGCTCTGGAATTGCGTGCCCCATTTCTGGATCTTGCCGTGATGGAGTTTGCGGCGAGCCTTCCGCCGACTGAGCGGGTCAAGGGGTTTGAGACCAAGCGCTTCCTCAAGCGATACGCCAGTAGCTATTTGCCGAAGAGTATCGTCTACCGAAAAAAACGCGGGCTGTCAGTCCCTTTGAGCACTTGGCTGCGGGGGCCACTTGAGAGCTTTGCTCGGGATGCGCTGAGTCATCCTAGGCTTCTTCAAGTGGGGATCCATCCCCCTTCTGCGCTGGGTCTCCTAAAGGAGCATCTCGCTCGAGAGGTTGATCATGGCCGAGCCCTCTGGGCGCTGATCGTGATTAGTACATGGCTCGAGTGGCTATCGGAGAACTGATGGTTCCTCAGGCGCTTTCAGCGATAAGGTCGCCAAAAGCCTCCAGGCGCTCAATCGTTCCGATATCCATCCAGAGACCCTCATAAAGTTCAGCGCTGACCCTCCCTGTCGCCATCGCGCTCCTAAGGAGAGGCGCCAGCGGAAATCGCCCTTCGGGGCATGCCTCGAAAAGGCTCGGCCGGTAAAGTCCAATGCCTCCGAAGGTGAAGCGGGGCTCCCCACGCTCCAGGGCTTTGCCATTTTGAAGACCGAAATCTCCTTTAGGGTGGTGCGAGGGATTTGGGACCAAAATCAAATGGGCCAGATCGACGGCTTGTTGTTGCAGGCGGCCAAGGGGGAAATTCGTGCCGATGTCGCCGTTGATCACGAGAAAGGGGTCATCGCCAAGCATGGGCAGCGCCTTCAAGATACCGCCACCGGTTTCAAGCGCCTCGGTCTCCCTCGAATAACGAATATTAGCTCCAAAGGCTTTCCCATCCCCGAGCGCTGCAGTGAGTTGATGGCCAAGGTGTGCGGTGTTAACGATGATTTCATCAATGCCGCCCGCCACCAGGTTCCGAATCAAGTGAACGATGAGCGGTTGCCCACCGGCTGAAAGGAGGGGTTTGGGGGTGTGATCGGTCAGTGGCCGCATTCTTTCGCCACGCCCAGCGGCCAGGATCATGGCTTTCATGAGGGGATCTTCCCTTGAATGGCCGGCAGGATACGATCGGTCATGAGGAGACTAAAATCGCTGAATTCAGGATAGTGTTGCCCGACTGAAGCCACATACCCGAGTGTCCTTGGAAGATCTTGAAGGTAGGAGGGTTTGTGGTCTCTGATATTGAGCCTGCAAAAGATGCCGGCTGCTTTGAGATGGCGCTGCATGCCCATAAGATCAAACCAGCGCTTAAAGAGAGCAAAATCGGTCTCTTGCTTGATGACTTGATGATCCAAGAGGCTGGCGTAATAGCCTTTGACCCAGCCGTCGACGCGCTCAGGAGGCCATTCGATATAGCAGTCTCTTAGGAGGGAGACTAAGTCGTAGGTCATCGGTCCGATGACGGCATCTTGAAAG
>JBEIRQ010000116.1:0-5402 GCA_040375885.1 Methylococcus sp. | reverse complement strand
GAGTTTTTGCAGCTTCTCAAATTCCTGTTGGCGGCCGACATAGAGACAGCTACAGACGACCGGGTCTGGGTAGACGTAATAGGTGTTGTCGGGCCGTTGGAAGTGGCTCATGGTATCCGGTGGGAGGCTAGTGAGCATTTTTTGTCGTTCCTTGGTATCCGCCATCATGATTTTGAAGCCCGCTGCCGTCAGCTGGTTTTCCGTCGTCCTGGCATTTGACTCCTGAATTTCATGCTTCACGGTCTGGCAGCCAGAGAGGAGAAAGGCGGCAGCACCCAGGAGGGGGGCTAGGAATCGGGTCAATACCTTCATAAGGGTGTTCCTTTTGGGGGTGGGGTCATGGGTTTAGAGATCGTATCAAATCCTATAGGCATGAGCTGCAGTAAAGCCATGGACCTTGGCTCTCGGGCTGAAAGCAGGGGGCTCCCAGGGGACTTCCGTGTGACCATTGAGGTATTTTGCGAGCCAAAGTGCTTGATGACGGATCGGCATCACGTAGGCATATATTTGGCCGTCGGCGCATTCAGCCGCATCGCCCAGAGCGTAAATCGTCTCATCTTTTGTCTTGAGCCAGGAATTGACTAGGATGCCGCGATTCACCTCAAGCCCCGCGGCTTCTGCAAGTTGGGTCCTCGGCTTAAAGCCAGTGGCCGCAATAATGCCGTCAAATCCAGAGTTTAAGGCGTTGTCCATCTGGACCCCGAATTGCTCCCCTTGGCGCTCAAAGCCTGTGACTTGGGCCTCAAGCTGGATGTTGATGCCAAGGGAGAGGAGAACGGCTTTAAGCGTCTGTGAGTCTTCCTCGATGAGTTGCCGCTCCATCAGCCTCGGTAAGGCATGGAAGAGGGTGACGGCATCACCGGATCGGGCGAGGTCGGAAGCGACTTCTGAACCAATCAAGCCACCGCCGATGATGGCCCAGTGAGGCTGTTGGCCACGGCCTTGGATCTCCGTCCGCCGCCTTCTGAGGGTCTTTAAATCCTGAAGGCTGTTGATGACGTAAAGAAGATCCGCAAAAGGTTTCAAAGGGGGCGGAATCGATGCATCGGAGCCTGGTGCTAAGACGAGGCGGTCGAAGCTAACGGCACCTTCTAAGCCATTCTCAACATACCGAACGGTTTTCTTTGAGCGATCAATATCGGTGACCTTACATCCGGCCATCACTTTAAGGCCGCCTTGATGAAGGGCGTCAAAGGATTTCAAGATGATCTTCGATTCAACATCATCCCTTGAAAACCCATGGGAGAGCATCGGCCTTGAATAGTAGCCGTCCGTATCCTCCGTGATGAGTGTGACAGCGGCTGCAGGGTTCCCTTTAAGCACCTCTTCTGCGAGCGTGACCCCGGCCATACCCGAGCCTAAGATGAGGAGACTCACCGTGGGTGGCCCCCCAAAGGACGAATGCCGATGCTGTGACGGACCTCTTTCATCAGTGGGGCACTGAAGGCGCGTGCCTTTTCAGCCCCCGTTAGAAGGATTTCTTCAATGGCTATAGGCGCTTCCATCAGGGCATCGTAACGCTCCCGGGCGTCTTTAAGGTGATCATTCAGATACTCAAACAGAACGCCCTTCATCTCTCCCCAGCCGATGCCCTCCTGATAGCGGATCCTGATCGCGGCCGTTTCTTCGGGGGTGGCGAAGGCCTTGAAGAGACTGAAAAGGGTGCAGCTCTCAGGATCTTTAGGTTCCCCAGGTTCCTGCGAGTTGGTCTTGATCTTGTTGATGATTTTCTTGAATGGTTTCTCGGCCATGAACAGGGGGATGGTATTGTCGTAACTCTTACTCATCTTACGACCATCAAGACCCAGGAGGGTCGCGGTATCTTCACTGATGACGGCTTCAGGGATGACGAAGTGTTCGCCAAAAAGATGATTGAAGCGGCCAGCAATATCGCGCGCCATTTCAATGTGTTGAATCTGATCCCGACCCACTGGCACTTTGTGGGCTTTGAACATGAGGATGTCGGCGGCCATCAGGACGGGGTAGTTATAAAGGCCCATGGTGACCCCTTTGTCAGGATCTGGGTCGCCGGCATCCTGATTGGCCTGAACGGCTGCCTTATAGGCATGGGCTCGATTCATGAGGCCTTTCGCGGTGACGCAGTTCAGCATCCAGGCGAGTTCGGCGATTTCAGGAACATCCGATTGGCGATAGAAGACGGCGTTGTCGGTATCAAGCCCCAGTGCCAGCCAGCTGGCCGCAATCTCGAGGGTCGATTGTTGAACCCTCAGGGGGTCGTGGCATTTGATCAACGCATGATAGTCGGCTAAAAAAAAGAAAGGTAAAACGTCGTGACGCTTGCTGGCTTCAATCGCGGGGCGGATTGCGCCGACGTAATTGCCGAGATGCGGTGTGCCGGTCGTGGTGATCCCGGTCAGGACATGCAGCTTGTTGCTCATGATGGAAGGTCATTGTGGCTGAGTGGGGCAACAGGATTTGAGCCATAGATCCTATGGCCTTTCATGTCCTGTTTTAAACTTCCGAACGATAACACAAAGGGTATGGGCTTCGCCCACGTCTCTTTGGAATCTCCTTTAAGACCCAGTGACATCGATTACAATAGGCGCCTTATTTCCTGAAAGGCGAGGAGTCAAGCGTCATGGTGAGCGGTGATCGTGAAGGTTATTCAGCACCGCTTCATTGTGGGTTGGTGTATCGTCCTGTCGCAGATTTGGCTACCTTTGAGGGGGTTGGGATCTGCTGGAGTGGCAGCGGGATCGAGTTTAGGGGAAGTCATCCCCTCTTGGACGGTGTCGCGGCCGAAGTTCGGATTGAGGGCGTCAAAGGGGTTTCTCCCTCATGGCGGGCTTTCATAGAGGTCACAGAGTGTTGGCCCCAAGCCGAAGGTGGCTTTCATATTAAAGGCTGGATCAAGGGTATTCTCAGCGACGGCTGATGGTGGTGAATGGGATGTACAGTATTACCAAGGATGTTTACTTTTGTTACGGCCACCGGCTGATGGAGCATCCCGGAAAGTGTCGCCACGTCCATGGCCACAGTGTCAAGGCGGCGATTACGGTTGAGACGCCGTCGCTCAATGACGGCGGGATGGTGTGCGACTTTCAGGAGATCAGCCAAGTAGCCTCTGACTTTATCGATGGCGTGCTGGATCATAATCTCCTGCTGCATCGTCAGGATCCCTTAGTTCCCGCCCTTGAGGCCGGGGGCGAACGGTTTTTATTGCTGGATGAACATCCCACGGCCGAAGTCTTGGCGCGCCTCATCTATGAGGCCTGTCGGTCTAAAGGCTTGCCCGTTAGCCGGGTCACCCTTTGGGAAACCACGAGTGCCTCGGCGACTTACACGGAGCTTTGAGGGAGGCTTAGGTGGTCTATCGATTTTTTCCAGAGGAGAAGGCGCTTTGGCTCCATCACCTGTGTGAGGCCAATTTCAGTCGGCTTGAGCGACTGATTCCAGGTTTTGAGGGAATAAAGGACGAATCAATAGGCTGCGCTCGAGGCAAACCTCCGCTCTATTTCCGCCTGCTGGAGCGTTCCCCCTTCACCCTGGTGATCGAATTGACGCATGATTTTTCCGGGGAACCACCGCTCATTTTCGAGCCCAATGTCAGGATTAGGGTCTGTCTTGATGCCCGGACGGTTGAAATGCTCAGTGACGATGAGAGGCCGCATGTGCATCTCGCCTTAAAAGAGGAGGAGGCCCCGGCAGCGATTCTCGATTATAAGTGGGAGATGAATTACTTTCTCTCGCGCTGGCTCGATCATTGCGTTGCTGCTGGCTATCGTTTTCCACTCCGAGAAGTCTCCCGCGATCTCGCCTCCGCTTAACCGTTTGAGCCGCTGAAGGTGCAAGGTTTAATCGGTCCTTTCGTATTCCAGAATGACCCTCAGAAACGGCTCCCCGTAGCGGAGCAGTTTTTTTTCACCAACGCCTGAAAGTAGGGCGAAATCGCCCAGCGTCTTGGGTTTTCGTCCCAGCATCTCCATTAGAACGCTGTCCTGAAAAATGATATAGGGAGGCACCCCTTGCTCCTCTGCCAGTTTTTTCCGGAGTTCTCTCAAGGCTGACCAGAGCGGTTTTTCAGAGGGGTTGAAGGGGCGGGTCGCCCCGCGTTTTTCTGAAGCACCAGGCCGGGCTTCTCCCCGGTCGTCCTCCCATCTTAAGAGGAGCTCTTTTTCACCTCTTAGAATCTCCCGGCAGGCCTCGGTTAACTTCAAAGCGCCATGCTGTGCCTGGTCGACCTCTAGATAGCGATGGGTAATGAGCTGCCTAAAAACGGAGCGCCAAGTTTTTTCGCTGAGATCATGGCCAATACCAAAGGTGCTGAGGTATTGATGGCCATAGCGCTCAAGGCGCTCATGGGTCTTCCCAAGGAGAATATCAATGAGGTGATGAGCGCCAAATCGCTGATGGGTTCGATAGCAGCAGGAGAGAGCCTTTCGGGCGGCTTCAGTCGCGTTCCAGGTCGCGGGTGGTGCTTGGCAGTTATCGCAATTACCGCAGTGCTCGGGGGCGGCCTGATCGAAGTAACGCAACAGCACCTGCCGGCGACAGGAAATCGTCTCACAAAGGCCTAGCATGGCATCAAGGCGCTGACGTTCGAGGCGCTTATGCTGTTCTTCAGCCTCCGAGGCTTCGACCATCTGGCGGAGCGTGACGACATCTTGAAGTCCATAGACCATAAAAGCATTGGCCGCTTCACCATCTCGGCCCGCTCTCCCCGTTTCCTGATAATAAGCCTCAGGGCTTCTTGGGAGATCGAGGTGTGCCACAAATCGGACATTGGGTTTATCAATCCCCATGCCAAAGGCAATGGTGGCCACAATGATGACGCCTTCCTCCATCAGGAAGCGTCTTTGGTGGTGCTGTCGATCTTCTGCGGGGAGTCCTGCATGGTAAGGCAGCGCGGTGAGTCCTTGATCTTTGAGGAAGTCCGCAGTTTCCTCGACCTTCCGGCGAGACAGGCAATAGACGATGCCGGAATCCCCCGGATGTTCGTGCTTCAAGAACTTTAGAAGCTGGTGTCGGGCGTTCTGTTTTGGGGCGATTCGGTAACGGATGTTCGGTCGATCGAAGCTCCCCAGAAAGACGCGTGCCTTTTGAAGGCCAAGGCGCTGGATGATTTCCTCTCGGGTCTTAAGATCTGCCGTTGCCGTCAATGCAAGCCTTGGAATCTCAGGGAAACGTTCGTGGAGAAGCGAGAGTTCGAGGTAGTGGCTCCTGAAGTCATGTCCCCATTGGGAAACGCAGTGGGCTTCATCAATTGCAAAGAGACTGATTCTGACGTTGAAGAGGAGCTTTAAGAAGCGTTCGGTGTTGAGTCTTTCGGGAGCGACGTAAAGGAGGTCCAGTTCGCCCTTGGAGAACGCGCTTTCCGTGGCCTTTTGATCCTGTAGGTCCAGCGATGAATTGAGAAAAGCGGCCTTTACTCCGAGTTGACG
>JBEIRQ010000345.1:0-2264 GCA_040375885.1 Methylococcus sp. | reverse complement strand
GTCTTTGATCTCACCGAGGAAATTCTGAAAGGCCGTTTTCCGAGAATGCAACGCATTCTCATGGGACTTCGAGCTGAGGGGATGGCTGCGCCTGTGGTGTTATGGGCCCTCACTCGGGAGATTCGTTTGCTGAACACCCTGATCACGGCCATGAAGCACGGGGCGAATTTCGATACACTAGCGGGTCAATATCGCCTTTGGGATCGCCGAAAGACACTCGTTGCTGGAGCCATCAAGCGGCTCACGCCAACGATCATTCGATCGGCGCTGCTCTTGGCCGGAGAAGCTGACCGAAAGACCAAGGGCATTGAGCCCGGGGATCCCTGGGAGGTCCTGTTGTCACTCTGCTTCTCACTATCAGATGCCGCCTCGGGGTCCCGGCAAAAAACCATGACCCCTGTTGGAGAACGAGAATACCCAAGATGACTGACACGCTCAAAGACCTTATGCAAACCATTGGCCACCGGGCCAGAGCCGCCGTAAGACAGATCAGTCGCGCTGAAACGGCAAAAAAAAATGAGGCGCTTCTAGCCATTGCTGACGCCCTTGAATCGGGGATGAATGAACTCATCCAAGAGAACCTCAAAGACTTAGAGGCCGGGAAAGCAAGAGGCCTTGATCAGGCGATGCTGGAACGCTTGGAGCTCAATCCCCATAGGATCCGACACATGGCTGAGGGCGTTCGAGAAGTCGCCGCTTTAAAGGATCCGGTGGGTGAAATATCGGACCTCAATTATCGCCCCTCGGGCATCCAAGTCGGGCGGATGCGGGTTCCGCTTGGGGTCATCGGCATCATTTATGAATCACGACCCAATGTGACTGCTGATGCTGCCGCACTTTGCCTCAAATCAGGGAATGCCTGTATCTTGCGAGGAGGCTCTGAATCGATTCATTCGAACCGAGCGATTGCCAAAACGATTCGACAAGGCCTTGATAAAGGAGGACTTTCTCCAAATATCGTGCAGATCATCGATACGACTGATCGAGCGGCCGTCGGCGAAATGCTGAAGCTCGACGACTTCATCGACGTCATTATTCCGCGTGGTGGCAAAGGGTTAATTCAACGAATTATGGCCGAATCCAGCATTCCTGTGATCAAGCATCTGGATGGGATTTGCCACGTCTACGTCGATGATCACTGTGACCTCGAGAAGGCAAAAAGGATTAGCTTGAACGCCAAGACCCATCGCTATGGCGTCTGTAACGCGATGGAGACGCTGCTCGTCGCGCGCCGGATTGCGCCCATCTTCCTCCCCGATCTTGCATCAGCCCTCAGGGAAAAGGGCGTTGAACTTAGAGGCTGCGAAAGAACGCTCGAGATCCTCGACGACGCGATCCCTGCGACAGAGGAGGACTGGGATACGGAATACCTTGCGCCCATTCTGGCTATTCGGGTCGTTGATGATCTTGATCGCGCGATGGATCACATTGCCCAACACGGTTCATCCCATACCGATGCCATTGTGACGGAAGACTATGGACGCGCCCGCCGCTTCCTTCGTGAAGTCGACTCGAGTTCGGTCATGGTGAATGCCTCAACGCGATTTGCAGATGGCTTTGAATACGGCCTAGGCGCTGAAATCGGCATATCGACCGACAAGCTGCATGCCCGGGGACCGGTGGGACTTGAAGGACTGACCACGTTGAAATTTGTCGTACTTGGCGACGGGCAGATCAGGGAATGATCATCGCGCTGAAGCTGAACATCTAGGATGGGCCCTTGATTGGCATTTTCGGGGGAACCTTTGACCCTGTCCACTATGGGCACCTTCGCTCTGCCTTAGAGGTCAGTGAAATCGCCGGACTCTCGGAGATAAGGTTCATCCCCTGCCAACGGCCGCCTCACCGCGGAACACCCGGCGCAACCCCGAGACAACGCCTTGAGATGCTTCAGAGCGCGCTCGAAAACGCCCCCCCTTCGTTTCGGATCGATACCCGCGAAATGGAAAGACCAGGCCCCTCCTTCATGGTCGATACCTTAAGATCGCTGCGTCACGACATTGGCTTAAGACCCATGGCCCTGGTCCTAGGTGCCGATGCCTTTAGAGGCTTAGAGGGGTGGCATCAATGGCCTGAGCTCTTTGATCTGGCGCACATTCTCATCATGCAACGTCCAGGAGAATCAAGCGACTGTCCTCACGCGTTGGCGGCCATCTTAAAGGAGAGAGAGGCCTCCGGGATTCCTTCACTTCACGAGCGCCCTCAAGGCCTCATCGCCTCCATCAAGGTCACACCGCTGGCTATTTCCGCCAGTCAGATACGAG
>JBEIRQ010000347.1:0-2248 GCA_040375885.1 Methylococcus sp. | reverse complement strand
GCGATCTAGATGAAGCACCTGCGTCGCCCGCTAAGTTTCATGGATGTACGCCGATGTTTGACAATCTCACCGAACGCTTAACTCAGTCCCTCAAAAAAATTCGTGGTCAGGGCCGTCTGACGGAAGCCAATATCCAAGATACTCTTCGGGAAGTGCGGATGGCGCTTCTTGAAGCTGACGTGGCACTCCCTGTGGTCAAGGATTTTATTGAACAGGTGAAGGAGAGGGCGCTGGGTCAAGATGTTCAGTCTAGCCTTTCACCAGGTCAATCCTTCATCAAAATCGTCAATGAAGAATTGATTCGGGTGATGGGTAACGCCCATGAAAAGCTGAATCTGGCCACTCAGCCGCCCGCCGTTATTTTGATGGCAGGACTTCAAGGAGCCGGTAAGACAACGACCGTCGCTAAACTCGCTAAATGGCTTAAAGAGAATGAACGAAAAAGTGTGGTCGTCGTCAGCGCAGACGTCTATCGACCGGCTGCGATTGACCAGCTTAAGACCTTAGCGGCTGAAGTCGGCGCTGATTTCTTCCCGAGTGATCCTTCAGAAAAACCCATCGACATAGCCCTAAGCGCACTCGAGCACGCGCGGAAGCGTTACAAAGATGTGTTAATCATCGATACCGCTGGCCGATTGGGGGTCGATGAGGTCATGATGGCTGAAATCCAGCAGCTTCACCGTGAATTGAAGCCCATAGAAACCTTATTCGTGGTGGATGCCATGACCGGTCAGGACGCAGCCAATACGGCTAAGGCCTTTGGTGATGCGCTCCCATTGACTGGTGTTATTCTCACCAAAACGGATGGTGATGCACGGGGTGGCGCGGCACTGTCTGTCCGTCACATTACGGGTACTCCCATCAAATTTTTAGGGGTGGGTGAAAAGACCGCAGCCCTTGAGCGTTTCCATCCCGATCGCATTGCTTCAAGAATTCTCGGTATGGGCGATATGCTCAGCCTGATCGAAGAAGCTGAACGGACGATCGATAAGACGAAAGCTGAAAAGCTCGCCAAAAAGATTCAGAAAGGCAAAGCCTTCAACTTTGTTGACTACTATGATCAGTTACAGCAGCTGAAGAATATGGGTGGTCTTAGCGCGATGATGGACAAGCTGCCTGGTATGGGTAACGTTCCGCAAAACATCAAAGAGAAGGTTAACGATAATGAGTGGCAACGCCAGATCGTGATGATCGACTCGATGACTCGTAAAGAACGTTTGGATCCCGATCTGATCAATACCTCTCGCAAGGAGAGGATTGCCCGTGGTGCTGGATCAAATCTTCAGGAAGTGAACAAGATGCTGAAACAGTTCGATCAGATGCAGAAGATGATGAAAAAGCTTAAAGGCGGCAACCTCATGAATATGATGCGTGGCGCAAAGGGAAACATGGGCCGGAACATGAATTTTAGAGGGATGTGATCCCCCTTCTTTTGCAAGAGGAGGCTCCGAGGATTCGTAAACGTGTTTGAAGACGCTTGGATCTTATGGATCGAGTCTATTCTCAAGAACGACAAACCAAGGCCTCTGCTCTGTGGGTTTTAAAAAACCCTTCTGCCCCAAAGGGATCTTGGTTTTTGAAACCGAGTTCCGAACATTGCCTCCTATCGTCAGCAAGTACTCTTTGTTTTTCTCTACCACAATGTCGCAGTGAAGTTTCGCGTGTCCCATCAAGACCGTACTGGTGTTGAGATGGTCATAGACCGGAATGAAGCCATGGGATCCTCTGGTGGCACATATGAGGTCGCCTTCTTCAGGGGAGTATTCGGTAGTTTTATGAGTCGCAAAGGCGGCGGATGAATTTCCTTGCGTAAAATACCGAATGTAATTCCAGTGGGCATCGGATCCTGGAAATTCTCCGCGGCTTAAGCCTGCTGCCTTCATGACATAGCTGATGAAAGCTGCAGACCATGGTTGTTTGCAGTCGAACCCATCTAGGCTGGGTTTCCCTACGCTGCTCCAATAAACACGGACTCTGCTCGACCAAGGATCACCATCATCCTCCCAATGGCCGACATGAGGAATACTTTCACCGGTGCTATCGAGCTGGATCGTTTGGCGACCAAAAAAATCCCATTCTGCTTCTGCCCTTTTGATGATCTCTTCAGAGCGCGTTGGCCGTCCATTTTTTTTGCGGGCGCCGGCAGCCTCCGTCTGAACCGCATCATTACTGGCTGTCGCTGGTTTCTTTTTTCCTGAACAGCCTTCCAATTGAGGGATTAAGAAAAGGGCTAAAAGGAGGGTGAGGG
>JBEIRQ010000156.1:0-4570 GCA_040375885.1 Methylococcus sp. | reverse complement strand
TCTGAAATTTCAACGATTTGCCCTACCGAGATCTTCCGCTCGATGACCGTCCCGCTGATCGACGTCGTCAACAGCGTGGTTGAATCAATATGGCCATGTTGCTGGAGCTTTAGGATCGCCTCCGGTGACATGCCCATCACGCCCAATTGATCCGACAACGCGTGAATCTCCACCTCCGCCTCATCAAAGGCGGCCTCTCGCTCACGGAGCGTAACCTCACTGATAATGCCCTCTCGATACAGTCGCCTAGCCCTTTCAGCGGTAAGCCGCTGAAGACCTAATTGCGTTTCAGCCTTGAGATAATCGGCTTGGGCATGACTCAATTCGGTACTGTTGAGACTCGCAAGGACATCCCCTTTCTTGACCTGACGGCCCGTAACGGCGCGTACCTCGACAACCCGGCCACTGATGCTGGGGCCAATGCGAGCAACCCGATGCTCATTGAGGGTCACCCGCCCAGGTAGACGAATCACTTCACTATGAGCTGTCATTCCGATCGTTTCAAAGCTGATTCTGCTTAAAAGCTCTGGGGTTAATGTGACCGTCAGCTGAGGCTCTGAGGCCTGTGTGTTGAGTGACAGCCCCGTGAGAAGAAAACCTAGAAGAATCGCTCGCATGAAGCCAAGTCGTTGGTTGATGATCTGAGGGGTCGTCGTCATAGGTTCCATCATAAAATTCCGAGGGTCTCCCAAAAGCCATCCACCCGATCCTTGACCGCTTGATCCATGACGATGGGTATGCCCCACTCGCGCTGGGTTTCTCCTGGCCATTTGTTGGTGGCATCCAGCCCGGCTTTAGAACCTAATCCTGAAACCGGCGAGGCAAAATCCAGGTAGTCGATCGGGGTATTCTCAATAAGGGTGATATCACGAGCAGGATCCATCCGGGTGGTGATGGCCCAAATCACATCCTTCCAGTTTCGAGCATCAACATCATCATCCACCACAATGACGAATTTAGTGTACATAAACTGACGAAGAAAGCCCCAAACCCCGACCATCACCCGCTTGGCGTGTCCCGGGTACTGTTTCTTCATGCTGACCACCGCCAAGCGATAGGAGCAACCCTCAGGGGGTAGGTAAAAATCGATGATCTCCGGAAACTGTCGCTGGAGGATCGGGACGAACACCTCATTAAGGGCGACGCCAAGGATCGCCGGTTCATCTGGCGGGCGGCCGGTATAGGTACTGTGATAGATCGGGTCGCGGCGCTGGGTGATCCGCTCGATCGTAAAGACCGGAAAATCATCAACCTCGTTGTAATAGCCGGTGTGATCACCAAAAGGACCCTCCGGCGCCGTGTCGCCAGGATAAAGAAACCCCTCTAGGACGATCTCTGCACTGGCGGGAACTTGAAGATCCGAGGTTAGGCATTTTGCGACTTCTGTCTTTGATCCCCTCAGGAGCCCTGCGAAGGCGTATTCCGACAGCGCGTCAGGAACCGGCGTCACCGCACCCAAAATTGTCGCAGGATCAGCACCCAAAGCCACGGCGACCGGAAACGGCTGACCGGGGTTCGCTGCCTGCCAATCCCGATAATCAAGAGCACCCCCCCGGTGGGCCAGCCAGCGCATGATGGTCTTATTGGGGCCGATCACCTGTTGGCGATATATGCCGAGATTCTGACGCTCCTTGTGAGGCCCCTTCGTTATCACCAAGGCCCAGGTGATGAGTGGGGCCACGTCCCCCGGCCAGCACGTCTGGATCGGGTAGCGGCCAAGATCAATGTCAGCGCCGTCATAAATGACCTCCTGACACGGCGGATGACGGACGATCTTGGCCGGCATGTTAAGTACTTGACGGAACATCGGTAACTTGTCAAAAAGGTCACGAAAGCCCTTGGGTGGTTCAGGCTCTTTAAGAAAAGCCAAGAGGCGGCCGACCTCTCTCAAGGCCTGTACGGATTCCTGACCCATCCCCAGCGCCACGCGCTCTGGCGTCCCAAAAAGGTTCGCCAGTAGCGGGATGTTATAGCCCGTAGGGTTTTCAAAGAGGAGCGCTGGCCCTTCGGCCTTAAGGGTACGATCACAGACCTCGGTCATCTCAAGATAAGGGTCGACAGGGGATTGGATCCGCTTTAGCTGGCCTCGCTGCTCCAGAAGCTGAATGAAATCCCGAAGGTCATGATAGGAAATTTGAGTCATGGATCTAATCGCAAGAAAAGGTCAGGGCGCCATGGGGGTCGAGAAACGCCTGGGTAAACGTCAATAAGGATGAAAACGCCTTTTCGGCCCGGGGCGCGAGGGCCTCAAAGCGATCGGGACGACCTTGAATCAGAACCGGCAAAGCCCCGGCAGCCCGCGCCGCCAGTAATCCGGTTTCAGAATCTTCCAAGACCAGCGTGTCTGAAGGCAAAACGCCAAGGCGCAAGGCGGCTTCAAGGAAGAGATCCGGCGCCGGCTTTCCAGCAGCCACCTGATCCAAGGTCACTCTGACCGGAAACGCCTCCAAAAGCCCCGCACACCGAAGACAGATCTCGGCGTAGGGGGCCTCACTATTGGTGGCCAGCGCATAAGGAACCCCTTGGCGCTTTAGCGCCTCAAGAAGCCCCTCAATACCGGGCATCCTTGGGATACCCTTTGCCTCAATAGCCTCAAACCAATGCGCCTTAGCCGCCATAAAAAATCGCTCCGGGTCAAAGGACAATGAACCAAGCCGCTCAGTGATCAAGCGGGTGACATCCTCCCGATGACAGCCAAAAAGACCGTCAAAGAAGGCGTCCTCAAGGAGAACGCCAGCATCCATCGCCGCCCGCCGCCAAGCCGAGACGTAGGTGCTTTCTGAATCAATGACGAGGCCATCCATATCGAAGATCACCGCAGACCTCTTAACCATCGCGCCGCTCACCGTTCATTCCCATCTTGGGTCGAGGGACACCCCCCTGAAGGCCCATCGATCACCATGAGATATTCACCCAAAGCTTCGCGGTTCGATCCCACAATCAAGCGCTCCACCCCCTGATCCCCCTCTTCCCATTGACCTTGAGCCCGGATGGTTTCTCCGACCCTGGCCTGTCCCACATAGGTATGACTGAACACGAGAATCTCCTTGATCTTGGGATGATCTAGCATGAACCGGGCCGGGGTATCGAAACTCTCCTCCGCGTCGATCACTGTGGCTTCGATCTTGGCGATGCCTTTCTTTTGGGTGGCGGCCCTAGGGGTCTCCTTTGAAGGGACCACCAGGGTGATGTCCAACTTGATGCCCATCATCAACGCTTTATTGGCTTTACGAACCTCATGCCACCGATAGTCTTCAAATGTGAGGGCACAGCCGCGCCGGTCGTAGGCCTCTTGCCACGCCGAGCCGTCAAGGGCGGCCATTCGTCCGTCCTCGATCGCCTTTAGGATCAGTGCCTGGAGCCGCCGAAAGAGGGCGCGGTCATAGGTCACGAAATCGACATCGGAATCTGGGCCTTGCGCCCCTAAAAGGAGCGAGCCACTCAACCCAAGCTGGTCGAGGGGAATCCCTTCAGCGGCGAACAAGTGAAGTCAGGCGATCGCTGCGACTTCAGCCGGGTCATTGGGATGACTCTTGAGGAGTGCTTTCACGCGCTCCTTTGCCCGATAATGGTGCGCGATGTCTCCTGAAACAACCCCATGAAGGCGTGCGGCACAGCGTTTGGATGAGAAGAGATACCCTTTGGCCTCCCTCATGAGGAGCGCCTCAGCCTCCTTCGTGGTGAGCTTTTTGAAGCCTCTTGGCTGCCGCTGGTAACGAAGCGCGCACAAGACTCGTCCTTCTTCCATCGTCGGCGCCACAACGGCAAACACAAGCCCTTCCTTCGTTTCAATGAAGTCCCGCGTCAGAAATTGATTCACCGTGTTAAAAACCCCATGTCATCCTTCATCTCGCAGATGAAGGACTGCCCCTTCATTCCCTAGACCTTGCATGTTAATGGACGACCGCTCTAAGTGCGAGTCAGGCTATAATCTCGATCACTTTCCTTAATAAGGATTCCTGCGTTGAGACGTTTTTTTAAGAACACCACAACGCTCAAGTGGTGGACCATGCCAGCACTTTTACTGTTGGTGATGGGCCTTCTTGGCGGGATGATTTGGCGCAATTTCGATCGCCTGGAGACCATGAGGGCCTACGTCATCTATGCGCACCGTATTCAAGCGGTGGCTGCCGACATTCAGTCGTCACTGACGGACTATTTTCTTGCCGAGAATCGGGCCCTAAAAGAGCAGCAGCTGGCTCGTCTCACCACTGAAATCTTTGGCCTCGCCAGCAATGATCACCACGTTGCCCCTGAAACACCCCTGAAGCTAAAGGATCTTCGTGCTTCAATTACAGAATTGACGGATTCTAAGGCCACCAATGAAATGCAGGAGGCCCAGCTCCTTAAAGCGCTCAGCATTACCAATGCCATTATGGATGCCGAGACGCTCAACCGTGAGGTGATGCTCGAAGACATCAGTCATTCGACTCGGACCGAAATCATTCTGGTCTTTGCGACCGTTCTCGGGCTTCTGACGCTCATGGGTTTCTTCTTTCGATACCGGATCCTGTCGCCGCTGAACGATCTTCGACAGCTGCTTCTCCGCCTCGCTAAAGAGGATTATTCC
>JBEIRQ010000312.1:0-2532 GCA_040375885.1 Methylococcus sp. | reverse complement strand
GCTCCTTCGACGCCGCCGGTCACAGGGGCATCGAGAAAATCGGCACCAGAACCACGCACCATCCTCGCTGCAAGCTTAGAGGTGTCAGGACTGATGGTTGAGAAATCGATCACCAGATGGTCTGAGGTCAGCCCTTTAAGAAAGGTCTCAATGACCATCAGCACATCGTCATCCCTTGAAACACAGAGCGCAAGGATCTTCGCCTTACTCGGGAGGTCCTGAAGATGCTGAAGGGCCACGACCTTATGTTCTTGAGCAAAGGCTTCACTACGCTCGGGGGTCCGGTTCCAGACGGCCTTGAGATAGCCTCTTAGGGCCCAATGGCTAGCCATAGGAGCGCCCATGGCACCCAGGCCGACAAAGGCGGCTGTTAGTTCGCTGTGAAGAGGCTCAGACACCATGGAGGTTCTTATTCCTCAAGGTAGGTATAGCTTCCAAGGCCTGCAACCAGTTCGCTTTCAAACTGTTTGCGGCGTTCTGGGGTGAGGTCGGATTCGAGGAGTTTTTTGCGGTAGGCTCGCTCCAGCTCTTCAGGCTCGATGTTGACATAACGCAACATATCATCGGCGCCATCACCATGGGTCGGATCCAGCATCTGATAGCCACCGGTGCCGTCCAGTGCAATATTGATCGAATGGGTGTCACCGAAGAGGTTGTGCATGTCGCCCAGGATCTCCTGATAGGCGCCGACCAGGAAAATCCCGATCAGGTAGCTTTCGCCGGGGATCGGCGCATGGAGCCTCAGGGTTGATTCAAGGCTCTGGCGATCAATATAGGCATCAATCCGCCCATCAGAGTCACAGGTCAAATCCTGAATAACGCAGCGTCGGGTGGGTTCCTCCAAAAGTCGCTGCAGCGGCATCACCGGGAACACCTGACCAATGGCCCAGGCATCGGGCATCGACTGGAATAGGGAGAAGTTACAGAAGACCTTGTCAGCCAGGCGATCATTTAATTCATCGAGAAGCTCGCGGTGGGCTCTCAGGCGAATGTCGAGACCCCGGCGCACCGCATGCGAAATAGCGGCATTGAGGCGCTCCGCCTCCGCCAGCTGGGCAAGAGACATCTGTCCTTGGACAAACATCGCACGCGCCTCAGCCAGGTCAAATTGAGCATCGTGATAGATTCCGACCACGGATTCATTGGACAGCCGGTCAAGGCACTCGGCAAGATCCTCTAAAGGGGCGGCATCGATATCGCGGGGCGGTGTAGGATCTTCTGGAACGGATTCAACGTCAGTGATGTGGGTGATCAGCACGGCATGATGTGCGCTCATGGCACGCCCTGATTCGGTTAGGAGATCTGGATGGGGCAGTTCATATTCGGTGCAGACCTCGCTGAAGGCTCTGATGATCGAGGCCGCATACTGGTCAAGGCTGTAATTGAGGGAGCATTCACTGGTTGAGCGTGTCCCTTCATAGTCGACCCCAAGGCCGCCACCGACATCAGCCACCTGGATGTCGGCACCCAGTGCCCTCAGTTCTGCATAGTAGCGACCGGCCTCACGGACGGCTGTTTTGACATGGCCGATGTCGGCGATCTGAGAGCCCATGTGGAAATGCATGAGTTTCAGCCAGCCGAGTTTACCGTGACGCTTCAGGTCTTCGACCAGCTTTAGGATCTCACCGCTGTGAAGACCGAACTTTGATTTTTCGCCGCCGCTGTTTTGCCATTTGCCGGCACTGATGCTCGAGAGGCGAACGCGAACCCCGAGTTGTGGGTCAATCCCGAGTGCTTCGGCTTCGTTCATGACGACGGCCAGCTCTGAGAGCTTCTCAATCACGATGAAGACATTGAGGCCGAGGGTGCGGCCGATCAGCGCCAATCGGATATAGGAGCGGTCCTTGTAGCCGTTACAGATCACGATCCCGGCCTCTGAGAGGGCCAGAATAGCGAGTAATTCCGATTTGCTTCCCGCCTCAAGTCCGACCGGGTAATGCTCATTGCGGATGATGCCATCGACGACGCCGCGTTGCTGGTTGACCTTGATCGGATAGATAGGGGTGTAATTTCCGAGGTACTCGAATTCTTCCTTAGCGGTATTGAAGGCTTCGGTGAGGCGGCCGATGCGATCCCTCAAGATATCCTTGAAGCGGACCAGAACGGGGAGGGCAAGGCCTTCCTTTCGAACGGAATCGACGATTTCAACCAGATCGACGGTGCCGTTTTTAGAGGAGCCGGCGGGATGTACCACCACATGGCCCTTGTCATTGATGTCGAAATAGCCCTCGCCCCAATGTTCTATGGCATAGATTTCCCGGGACAGGGCGGTGCTCCATTTCGCGTTCATGAGAATTTCCTTTGATATGACCTGCAATTATGTGGAAAATCGCGACTCTATTCTATGCGAGGTTTCCTAATGATTGATGCTTCTGGTTGGTTCAGTGAAGTCTATCCCCACCACGGCAGCGCCTTCTCCTTGAAGTTGAAGGCCAAGCTCCACGAGGAGCAGACCCCTTTCCAGAAGATTGAGATTTACGATACCGAATGGTTCGGAAAGCTCATGATTATCGATGGCTGCACCATGGTATC
>JBEIRQ010000272.1:0-2932 GCA_040375885.1 Methylococcus sp. | reverse complement strand
GATCATAGGAACATGGGCATATTCCGGTAGCTTGGCCCCTAAGGCCTTCAGAATATTGATCTGTCGGGGCGTATTGTTGACATGATCGTCCCCCCGAATGACATGGGTGATGTTCATATCAAGATCATCAACAACTACGGTGAAGTTATAGGTCGGTGAGCCATCAGAACGAGCGATGATGAGGTCATCCAGTTCTGTATTACGAACCACAATTTTCCCTTTAACCAGATCATTGATGACTACCTCACCATCATCCGGGTTGAGGAATCTGACCACAGGGTTCAGACCTTGGGGAATTGCTTGCCGCTGCCGGCAGCGGCCGTCATAGCGCGGTTTTTCCTTGCGTGCCATTTGTTCAGCACGCATGTCATCGAGCTCTTCGCGACTACAGTAGCAGTGGTAGGCCTTCCCTTCATCAAGAAGTTGCTGAATTAACGCCTTGTAACGATCGAAACGGTGCGTCTGGAAGAAGGGTCCCTCGTCATAGCCAAGCCCCAACCAAGCCATACCCTCGAGAATGGCATTCACTGACTCCTCCGTCGAACGCTCAAGATCCGTATCTTCGATTCGTAAAACGAAGGTGCCCCCATGCTTGCGCGCATAGAGCCAGGAGAAGAGTGCCGTTCGTGCACCCCCTACGTGAAGGTAACCGGTAGGACTTGGAGCAAAACGAGTTCGGATTGTCATGGATATTTCTTGGAAAAATAAAGGCGCCCTTCGGGACGCCAAACGTCGAGGCATCAAAGCAAGAGCTTTGCCGCTAATTTATAGCTGCCTCATCCCTTGGACGAGGGATTCATTGCTGTCTCGAAGGACTGGCAAAGCAGTTTTCAACCGAAAGCAACTCAAGTCGACGGGCTGACTCGGAACTCGGTCTTGTTGACTCTAGTTCAGGATGAGGGAACTTTAGCGCCATCCTTCCCCACCGTAAACCGCTGGAGCCGTGACGAAATCGACCCAACAAGGTCCTATCAAGCGGCTTTTCGGGAAGCGGGGGTTGCACGCGTCTGGGACCACTGTCGAAGGTGTTTGATCTGCTCCTCCATGGTCCTCGACAACGGCACCATCCGCGCAGACGTGTAAGTAATGTCTTTTTCATCAAACAATCGACCTTCCTGAAAGGCATGGATGCGAGCAGCCTTTACCGCCTGTTCGATTTCGGCCCCACTCCAATCCTTAGTCAGGATGGACAAAAGGTTCATGTTAAAGGTATCCGGATCCGCACCATACGCCGTGATGTGAATTCGGAAAATTGCCCTTCGTTCCTCGTCTGAGGGAAGGTCGAGAAAGAACAATTGGTCGAAACGTCCTTTTCGAATGACCTCTGCAGGCAACCGTTCGATGCGGTTAGCGGTTGCTACCACAAAAACCTGCGGTGGCTTTTCTTGGAGCCAGGTCAGGAAGGTCGAAAAGATACTGTTGTTCCCACCGGACGAATTGCCGTCATAACCGAAGCTATTCTCCATTTCATCGATCCAAAGGACCAATGGCGAGATATTTTCTGCGGTTCGTAGTGCGTGATCAAATGCAAACTCCGGCGTGCCATAGGCTCCTGACATGACCAGGTTCATGTCCAGACGGACCAAGGGCAAATTCCACGCACCGGCAATGACTTTTGCGGCCAGACTTTTGCCGCAGCCGCTAATTCCCATAAAAAGGATCCCTGCGGGCATCGGGACCCCTTCCTGAAATGACTGCCGACTGAAGAGGCTTTTACGACTGAGCACCCACTCCTTCAGATTTTCAAGCCCGCCGACATCTTCAACACGAAGATTCTTCGGCATGAACTGAAGGCAACCCTCCTTCTGGAGTGATGCAGTTTTATTGGCATACACATCTTCAAGAATGGAGAGAAGCTCAAATCGATTCTCTGTGTTCCAACCAAAGAAGAGATGAGTAATTTCCTCAAGGCCGAGTCCTTTCATTGCAGTGACGGCCTGAAGGATCCAATTTTCATCCACTTCGCTCAGGCGCTTGTAACGGACCAGAAGCTCGTTTAGATGAGTCTCAATTTCCTTGGCATCCGGCATACCCAGATCGACAAACCAGGCCTGTCCCCGAAGCTCCTCCGGAAGCAGAAATCCAGGGTGACTCAGAAAGACGAAGCGCTCTGTCCCCAAAAGGCATTCATAAAGGTCACGCAAAGCGCGAACCAAAACCGGATTTGAATCAAATAGGGAGGGCATGTCCTTAAGCACGTAAAGGGCATCCTCCTTTGAAGCTCTGATATGGCGGATCACTGCCAAAGGATCTGCGAGGGACACATCACCATCGAGCCCTTCACTGCATGTCCAGATACGCACAGCACGGGCATCGCCATAGTGAGCTTTGGATAGCGCCTCCAACTGCTTAACCAAGCGTCGTTCTTCCCTGCTTTTGACATAGGACAACGGATAACGATTGGTGAGCCCCAGAGCAAGTCGCGGATTGAAAAAATCAGTCATGGGTGAGATGCCTTCTGGCGTTGAAGCTTGTATATATAGCAAGTAAGTGAGCCATTATAAGTCTCGTTGGCTGATGCAAGTGAACCAAGCGCCATCCCCATGACATCGATCGATGCTTTAGAACCTTTCGATCTCAAGAGTTTCCTGGACACATTGACCCAGCGCCCAGGGGTTTACCGCATGTTGGACCATCGCGGGGAGGTGATCTATGTCGGGAAAGCGAAAAACCTCAAAAAAAGAGTGGCCAGCTATTTCCAGTCAAGAGAGTCATCACCCAAACAACAGGCAATGGTGGCCCGGATTCATTCCATTGATGTTCGAGTCACGCACAGTGAAGCTGAAGCCCTTCTCCTCGAGAGTCAGCTCATTAAAAGGTACCGGCCCCGTTACAACATTACCCTTAGAGATGACAAGAGCTACCCTGCAATTTATGTCTCGACGCATCAGACTTTCCCTCGACTCAGTTTTCATCGAGGCGCTAAGCAACG
>JBEIRQ010000235.1:0-3217 GCA_040375885.1 Methylococcus sp. | reverse complement strand
CGACCATATCAAAGTCTTGAAATTATCCTATTTTAGCCCCACCCCAGAGGCAGGCAATAAGGTTGCAGCGGCAGGCCAAGACGGGACATGGTCGAAGCAATGGCATGAATACCGCTTACCCACCCTCATCCGGATCGAGATCGAGAGGGCCGGGGAGGAACCCTGGCCAACGCTCCTGATCGCCCCCAAAGCGCAGATGCTGAGGTAACCTTAAGAATGCAAGGTCTCGATCGACAACGCGGCATGGCGCTGGTCATGGTCCTCTGGGTCATCAGCCTGATGACCATTATGGCCGGTAGCTTTGCGCTCTCAACACAACGGGAGGCAGGCATTCTGAGTCACGCCCATGAACGCGCGAAAGCCTTGGCCATGGCCGATGCTGGCATCAACTATGCCATGCTGATGTTGAGTATCACGGACCCCAAAAAACGCTGGCAGTCCGATGGCAGGCCATACCTCTGGCAAGCAAACGGCGGGAAGGTTCGCCTCAGAATCATCGATGAAGGCGGCAAGGTTGACCTGAATGTCGCTCAAGAGCAAACCTTGAAAGCCGCATTGAAGCTGGCGCTTCAGAATGAAGAGCAGGCCACTCAGCTGACGGATGCGATCATCGACTGGCGGGATGCTGACGACATCAAACGGAACATGGGCGCTGAGGCTGAAGACTACAAGGCAAAAGGCATGAAAGCATTGCCACAAAATCGCAACTTCATGGTGATGGATGAACTGCGGGGGGTCATGGGTATCTCGCCGGATCTTTATCGCAAATTGGAAAACTGGTTTACGCTATACTCTGGGAGTGACGGGCTCAATCCTCAGAAGGCCTCTAAAGAGGTGCTGACGGCATTGCTCGGCGGTGATCAGGGCGCGGTGGCCAATTTTATGCAACAACGACAGCTTGGCGCCCCAACCCCACTCCCTCCGATTCCAGGCCTTAACACCAGCGGATCGAGCGACATGGCCTACAGCGTGCTTGCAGAATCAGAATTAGATGACCATCAGGTATTTGGCGTGCTCGCTACCATTCGGAGAGGTCCTGGCGCAAACGGCTCGCCGTTCACGATGCTCCGCTGGAAACCCTATCATGTCCCTGATAAAAGCCATTCTCTACAGGCACCCTAGGGCTTAAGGCCGCCTTTTGATTCGGTCGCTTCTATTATCACCATGATCAAATTCGATACCCCCATCGACACGCAGATCCAGCAGCTTTGGCAATGGTGGAGCGCCGAGATGCTGACGATGGTGCCGACCCCTATCCAAAAACTCTTTGGTGGCGCCCGTGAATTCTTGATCATCGAAGCCAAGAAGGGCCACCTTGATCTTTCTCATCGGACCCCATCGGGCGAGTCACATCTTGCAACCCTTGGATCCGACCAGCTCACCCCATCAGCTCGGGATAGTTTCCTAGAGAACCACCCCGAACTCGCCGGATCCCGCGAGGTCCTTCGCCTGTCAAAAAATCAGGGGCTTCATAAGACGATCAAGCTGCCACTGGTTGCGGAGGAGAACCTTCAGCGTGTGGTCGAATTTGAAATGGACCGGATCACTCCGTTCCAGAAAGATCAGGTTTATTTCTCCGCCCGCGTTAAAAACCGCATGCGTTCCACCCGACAGATTCTGGTCGAACTGGTGATTGTTCCAAAAATTGTCCTTGATGAGCGACTCCGGGAACTCATCGAAGCCGGATGGCAACCTGAAGTCGTCTACCTTGAGGGGGAAGGGAAGCCTGGTGAATATAACCTGCTCCCAGAACAATTTAAGCCCAAGGGCAACCCCCTACCCCATTACCTTAATATCGCCTTGGCCAGCATCATGCTATCGATCCTCATCCTCTTGATGGTCCTACCGATCTGGTCGGCGCGCAGTGAATCCATTCGACTCCAGGCCGAGGTCAAGAAAACGACCAAGATCGCCAAAGAGGTTGAAGCCATGCGCGAACAATCCGACAAAATGCTTCATCAAGCCCGCTTCCTTCAAGAAAAGAAACGCAAGGAACCGGTCTTGGTCGACACGATGGAAGAATTAAGCCGGGTCATCCCAGATGACACGTGGCTCAATGGCCTTCAGTTTGCCAACAACAAGATGATCCTGCAGGGCCAATCACCCTCCGCGTCCACCTTAATTAAGCAATTAGAAACCTCTTCTTATTTCAAGGATGTGAGTTTCTCATCACCGGTGACTAAAGACGCCTCCAATGGGCTTGAACGTTTCCAGATCGGCTTTGACGTCGTCAATGGGAGGTTTTCTGAAGAACCTCATTGAGCGGCTTAATCAGCCCATGACCTTCAATCACTCTAAACTGGGCGCCATTGCCATTTTCTTCGGGCTCATCGGACTTGGGGTGCTCGTGGTGGTCTACCCCCTTTGGAGCCTCCAGCAGGAATACCAGGACAGTGTCGAGAGTTATCGTTTCAAACTTCAACATCTAAAACAGGTCGCCAGCGAAAAGGACCAACTGGCCCAGCGCGTTGAGAGTATCCGGGCCCTCGCACAGAAAAACGAGGCCTTCCTGCCAACGAACACAGCGGCTCTTGCAACCGCTGAACTGCAGACGCTCATCAAGCAGGCGGTCAGCGAAGCCGGGGGCGAACTTTCAAGCACCCAGGTGATCCCTGAAAGAGCCGAAGAAAATGCCGTTCGAGTCGGCGTCAAGGTTCGCATTTCAGCGACCACACCCATGATCCGGCAGATGCTCCACCAGTTTGAATCCGGAAAGCCTTATCTGTTTATCGACAACCTCAATATCCGACCGATTCGGATTCCCCGCAATCCGAACGATAAAAACCAGCGGATTGAGGATCGTCTGAGCGTGGATTTTGATGTGATTGGCTACATGCAGGCACCCTAAGTCATGAATCCAAGCCTTAGACCCTACACGCTCACCTTTTTTCTACTGGCACTGACGCTCTTACTCAGCGCGGGTCTTGGAGGGGAGTGGTTCTATCTGAAGGGAAGCCTCAAGCGCATGGCGGCAGAAAATACACCCAGCCGAGAAGCTCCTCCCGAGGGCGACCTGAGCCCTGACAGTTTTGCCCTACCAGGCGTTGATCAATTTGCCCAACTGGCGGAGCGGCCTTTATTTATGGAAACCCGTCGCCCCCGAGCCGCCCGGCCGCCAGGCGCGGGGGGGGGAGGCGAGGCGGCCCCCCCGGGGGCGGGGGAGCGCGGGGGGGGGGGGGGGGGCCCGGAGGGGGGGGGGGGGGTGGGGGCCGGGGGG
>JBEIRQ010000236.1:0-3216 GCA_040375885.1 Methylococcus sp. | reverse complement strand
TCGCCGACACGGTGGTCGATGCCGATGCGAAGGCGCTCAAGGAGGGAAGCGCCACCGGCCTCGTTTTCGAGGAGGCCACGCCCGAGGCCCTCTATGACGCCATCGAACGGGCGCTGGCACTTTACAAAAAACCCTCGATTTGGCGGGCCATTCAGAAAAGCGGTATGGCGCGCGACTTTTCTTGGGCATTCAGTGCCCAGCAGTATGTCGAACTCTATGCCGAGGCAGATCATGACCGCCAAAGCTGAGACGGATGGGAAGGCACCGTGGCCTTCGCTCCAAGAATCCCACACCAGACGTCGATACCGAACACCATGAAACCTTTTGAAGACTTCGCTCTGCTCAATGATGAAGCCTGTGGCCTCAAAATCACAGAAGCCAAAAAAATCCTCGGGAAGCGCTGCGTCATTTTGGGACATCATTATCAGCGGAATGAGGTTTTCGTCCATGCCGACTTGACCGGCGACTCCCTAAGGCTATCCCGGGAGGCCGCCCAATCGGGTGCCGAATACATCGTCTTTTGCGGGGTCCATTTCATGGCTGAAGTGGCGGACATCCTTTCAGGTCCGGGCCAAGCCGCCATCCTCCCAGACCTTGCCGCGGGTTGCTCGATGGCCGATATGGCCAGTCTGCCAGCGGTGGAGCGGGCTTGGCGGGAACTCTCAGAAATCCTTGATCCCGATACCTCAATCACCCCGGTGACCTACATCAATTCAGCCGCCGATCTTAAAGGGTTCTGCGGCCGTCATGGCGGGATCGTCTGTACTTCAAGCAATGCCCAGAAGATTCTGGAATGGAGCTTTGCCCAGCGAGAAAAAGTGTTGTTTTTCCCTGACCAGCACCTCGGGCGTAATACCGGCTTTAGGATGGGAATCCCTCTCGAGGAGATGGTCACCTGGGATTTCACCCAACCCCAGGGCGGCTTGACGAAAGAGGCCATCGAAAAGGCCCGCATCATTCTTTGGAAGGGTTTTTGCTCCGTGCACCAAATGTTTCGCCCCGAGCAGATTGACCACTTCCTCGAACGCTACCCCGATACCCGCGTGATCGCTCATCCTGAGTGTTCGTTCGAGGTGTGTCAGAAGTCGCCTTATATCGGTTCCACCGAATCCATTCTAAAGACGATCCGGGAGGCTGAACCTGGGACCCGCTGGCTGGTGGGCACCGAGCTCAACCTCGTCAATCGTCTCCAAGAAGAGATGCGGGGTCAAGGCGTTGAGGTCCATTTCATGTCATCCACGGTCTCCATGTGTTCAACCATGTTCCGCACGGATCCCCAGCATCTGGCCTTTATTCTTGAAAATCTCGCGATGGGTCATGTGGTCAACCAGATTAAGGTCCCGGAGGCCGATAAGATCCCGGCACGGCAAGCCTTGGAACGCATGCTGGCGGTGATCTGAAGGCGGGGCGCCCTCCTTATGCAGATTCATCTCCTTGCCATCGGTAATCGGATGCCAGAGTGGGTCACAAAGGGCTACCAGGAGTATGCCAAGCGACTTCCGAGGGAGTGTGAGCTGATCCTCCGCGAGATCCCTTCCGGAAAACGGGGGAAAAACGCTGATCTTGAGCGCATCAAAGAGGAAGAAGGCGAGAGAATGTTGGCGATGATTCAGCGCGATGACCACGTGATTGCGCTGGAGGTCGAGGGTAAAGCCTGGCGAACCGAAACCCTGGCCGCCGAAATGGCAAGGTGGCTCACCCTGGGCCAGCGGATTAGCCTCCTGGTCGGCGGCCCAGAAGGTCTTGCGGATGCCTGTAAGGCCAGGGCGCACCAGACTTGGAGCCTTTCCCCTTTGACCCTGCCGCATCCCCTCGTCAGGATCTTATTGGCCGAACAGCTTTATCGCGCCCATACCATCTTGAGCCATCACCCCTATCATCGCTGAGTGGGTCCAGTAGAATGCTATCACCCTTAGCCACCTTAAGATTGTGTCATGGCCTTAGCCCAACTTCTTCTTGCTTCTGCCTCCCCCCGCCGTGGTGCCCTACTGGACCAATTGGGCATTCGCTATCAAATCCACCCCGCGGAACTCCATGAAGAACCCCATGACCTCGAACTCCCGGATCATTACGTTCAGCGTTTAGCGGCCGAAAAATCCTTGACCGCTCAAACCCACACCCGGACGTCCCTTCCGGTACTTGGGGCCGATACTGAGGTGGTGCTCGATGGCGAAATCTTTGGAAAACCCGAGGATGAGGATCATGCCCATTCGATGCTTAAAAAGCTTTCAGGGCGGGAGCACTTTGTTCTCAGTGCGGTATCACTTCGCCACGGCGACCAGCACTGGGCCTCTCTCAGTGTCAGCCAAGTGCTTTTTAGGCCCTTAGAGGATCATGAGATTAAAGCCTATTGGCGGACCGGTGAACCGCTTGGAAAGGCGGGTGCCTATGCCATCCAAGGCCTTGGATCCCTTTTCATCGAGCGCCTTGCAGGGAGTTTCTCAGGCGTCATGGGCCTTCCTCTTCGAGAGACCTCCACCCTTCTAAAACAGGTCGGCATCAATCCTCTTCTAAACCAAAAGGATCCTACCGTCGGTGAGTGATGAAATTCTGATCAACATGACCCCCCCTGAAACCCGGGTGGCGATGGTTGAGAATGGGGTGGTCCAAGAAGTCCTCATTGAACGAACCCGACGGCGAGGTCTGGTTGGGAACATCTATAAGGGAAAGATCTGCCGAATTCTCCCTGGGATGCAAGCGGCCTTTGTCGATGTCGGTCTTGAGCGAGCCGCGTTCCTCCACGTCGCAGATCTTTGCGCTCAGGAGCGTAACAAGGTCGATGATGACCAGATTGAACTGATTTTCAGGGATGGCCAGGAACTGGTGGTGCAGGTGATTAAGGATCCCCTGGGCGCCAAGGGTGCCCGTTTGAGCACGGAATTAGCGATCCCCTCGGTCTACCTCGTCTACATGCCGCAAACCAAGACCGGCGGCGTCTCCCAAAGGATCGAATCTGAACCTGAGCGGGCTCGCCTTCGGGCTGTGGTCGATGCCTTCCAGAAAGAACATGGCACGGGAGGGTTCATTGCAAGAACCGCTGCCGAAGGGATTGATGAGGGGGCTCTCAGGGCCGACATGCTGTTCCTGATTAAATTGTGGAATTCGATTGCCCAGCGTCTGAAGACCGCTAAAGCGAAGACGTTGCTGCACGAGGATCTGCCTCTCAGCATGCGCGTTTTGAGGGACATGCACTGCGAACGGGTGGAAAAAATCAGG
>JBEIRQ010000039.1:0-9951 GCA_040375885.1 Methylococcus sp. | reverse complement strand
CGCTACGGTTTTAGGATAAGTCTCCGCATAAAGCAGCGCCAAAGTCACCCCCCAGGACCCACCGAAGAGAACCCATCGCTCGATACCCAGCTGGGATCGAATCACTTCTAGGTCTTCGATCAAATCAGGGGTCGTATTGGCCTCAACACAGCCTTGGGGGGTGGATAAGCCTGCGCCCCGCTGGTCCATCAGGATAATTCGGTAAGTCGCTGGATCAAAGAAGGTTCGGTGATGAGGCTTACAGCCTGAACCTGGGCCGCCATGCAGAAAAATCACCGGAATGCCCAAGGGGTTACCGGACTCTTCCACGGAGATCACATGCGGGCCTCTTGGGATCCGGTGAGTGGCATGAGGCTCAATGGGTGAAAAGGGAGGTGTCATCAAGATGAATAATTCGATGAAGCAGAGGATCGGTACGATCACTCTACCGCGATCATCCCGAAGGCTCCAACAAAAAAGGGGCCCGAAGGCCCCTTTTTTTCTTCATGGGTTTGGCTTAGAAGCCAACACCAATGTAACCACCCGCGGTCAGGCCCTGGGTTGGGGTCTGATTGAAGATGGTGCCGTTATTAGCCGCTTGGTAGCGGTAGTTAAGATCGCCACCGGTGAACTGGTAACGGAAATCGGTACCGACCCAGAGATTCTTCCAGAGGTTGTACTCGATACCGGTACCCAGCATCAGACCTGGATTCAGAACGGTCACGCCACTTGAAGGTGGGCTCACAACGTTGATCGCAAGACCAAACGGGATGATCCACGGACGGAGGCTACCTTCCATCAGGTTGAACTTAACCTTTGGTGATGCGGCGATGGTCAGCTGGGTGACCTGATTGGTCGCCTTGGCACCCACGATGCTGCTGACGAAAGCGTTGTAGGCCTGGCCATAGTTCTGGTACTCGAACATGACTTCGCCATCAAGAGCAACCATATCGCTCAGACCAAAGAAGTCACTGGACAGGCGATGATCAAAGCCAGCACCGACGTACCAGCCATCGCCATTCCCTTCGCGGACGCCGTAACCCGCTGGGTCGAACGCTGAACTTGAGGTCAGCAGTTCGTTATGACGGTTTGTGGTGAGTGCAGCATAACCACCACGGAAGAACAACAGGTCCTGGCCCTGCTCTTCCTTGGCAGCGGTTTCAGCAATCTGAGTTTCGAGCTGGGTCTGCTTCGCTTCAACCGCGTCAGCCGCCTGCTTTTGGGTGGTCAGCTGCGCACGGAGGTCGCCGACTTCAGATTCAAGGTTCGCGATGCGAGCATCGTCAGCGCGAAGATGACGCTCATCAGCGCGAACCAGGCTACGGGTGCTGGGGGTGTGAGTCGCCTTTTTGGTGTGCTTATGCTTGGCGTGAGCCATCGCTTGAGGAGCAACCGCGCTCATGGCGACAGCAGCGCTCACGATAGCGGCAAGACTCAGCAGCTTGCGTTGGTTGTTCATATGGGGTCTCCCTAAATAGTCAGGAACGTTATACGTTGTAATATAGCAACAACTGTTGTTGAGGCGCACTTAGCATAGCAAGAAATATTACGATTGCAACATAATTTTTATCCTATTATATCCTTATGTTTTTATTGATTTATTTCTATTTATACCCACCGAGAACCCGCCTTATGATCCATCCTTTAGACCATAGGCACCGCCAATAAACGGCCATTTATGAATCCAGGTGTTGCAAACAAGACACAAACTGGCGTCCAGCCCCCATGTGACCGTATAATGTCAGTTTGACCGTCGGTTGAGTGAACACATGAGGTGCGCGCCACTAAGGTGGGCCGCTCACCGACTGCCGGAACCCTCCGGAATGGCCTAACGCCATCATCCATCCTCTGACAACCCTGGAGTTTCATTACCATGGCGATAAAGAATCGCTTGCACCGCAGCGAACTCGCAGTCCCCGGCAGCAACCCTCGCATGCTGGAAAAAGCCCCCATGGCAGGCGCCGATATCGTTTTTCTGGACCTTGAGGATGCGGTTGCGCCGGATGATAAGGAACAGGCGCGAACCAACATCATTCATGCCCTAAAGACCTATGACTGGTCTCGCTGCGCCGTCTCGATCCGGATGAACGGTCTTGACACGCATTATGCCTACCGCGATCTGGTCGATATTGTTGAGGCTTGCGGCGATCAACTGGATACCATCTTGATTCCCAAGGTCGGGAGCGCCGCTGACGTCTACTTTGTCGCCACCATGCTGTCGCAGATCGAGGCCTATAAGGGTTTTAAACCCATCAATATTCATGTTCTGATCGAGACAGCCATGGGCATGGCCAATGTCGAGGACATCGCAAGAGCCTGTCCGGAACGGATGGAGGCGATGGTCTTCGGGGTGGCGGACTATGCCGCCTCCGTCAGGGCACGAACCACCCAAATTGGCGGAGCCAATCCCGACTATGGGATGCTGACAGATCCCGATGCTGCTGGAGAACGCGCTTATCACTGGGGCGATCAGTGGCACTTCGCTATCTCGAGAATGGCGGCGGCCTGCAGGGCCTATGGCCTTCGACCTATCGATGGACCTTTCGGGGACTTCAGTGACCCTGAGGGCTACAAGGTGGCCGCCCGTCGCGCTGCGGCTCTTGGGTGCGAAGGAAAGTGGGCGATCCACCCTTCACAAGTCGCGCTCGCCAATGAGGTCTTCACCCCAACCGAGAAAGAAGTTGATCGTGCCCGCCGCATCTTGATTGAAATGGCGAAGGCGGCCAAGGAAGGAAAAGGGGCTGTCTCCCTCGATGGTCGACTGATTGATGCCGCGTCCATCAGGATGGCGGAGAATGTCGTTAAACAAATCGAACAAATCGAATCGTTCAAGGGGTAAACCCCCGCGAATTCTCCCTTTAAGAGGTCATTCTGCCGTGAACATTCATGAATATCAGGCGAAGGAGCTATTGCAATCCTTTGGCGTTCCCGTCCCCTCAGGAAGCGTTGCCTACAACTCAACGCAAGCGAGCCAAGTCGCTGAAGAACTCGGCGGCAACCGTTGGGTCGTTAAGGCGCAGGTTCATGCCGGTGGCCGCGGCAAGGCGGGTGGCGTCAAGGTCGTAGGCACTTTGGATGAGGTCAAAAAGGCGGCTGACGCCATGCTCGGTTCCCGACTGATCACCCACCAGACCAGCCCTGAAGGGTCTCTGGTACAGCGCGTGTGGATCGAGCAGGCCAGCTCGATCCAGAAGGAACTCTACTTAGGCTTCGTCATCGACCGCGCAAGCCAGCGCATCACCCTGATTGCTTCGAGTGAAGGCGGCATGGACATCGAGGAAGTCGCCAAGACCCACCCCGAAAAAATCATCACGGAAATCGTCGATCCAGCTATTGGGCTTCGGGATTTCCAGTGCCGCAAGGTGGCCACGGCCATCGGCCTCAAGGGCAAGCTGATGCCACAGGCCGTTCGGGTCATGAAAGCGATTTACCGTTGCATGCGGGATAATGACGCCCTCCAGGCTGAGATCAACCCCCTGGCGGTTGTCGGCGGCGATGACGACCTCAAGTTGATGGTCCTTGACGCCAAATTCAACTTCGATGACAACGCCTTATACCGGCAGAAGACCATCACCGAAATGCGTGACCTTCAAGAAGAAGACCCGAAAGAAGTTGAGGCATCAGGCCATGGCCTCAACTATATTGCCCTCGATGGCAATATCGGCTGTATCGTCAATGGCGCTGGGCTTGCCATGGCCTCCCTCGATGCGATCACCCTCCATGGTGGAAAACCTGCCAACTTCTTGGATGTAGGTGGGGGTGCATCCCCTGAAAAGGTCACCAATGCCTGCCGTATTGTCCTTGAAGACCCGAACGTCAAGTGCATCCTGGTCAATATCTTTGCCGGCATCAATCGTTGCGACTGGATTGCTAAAGGCCTGATCCAAGCGTGCGAAAGCCTCAAGATCAAGGTCCCCTTAATCGTCCGCCTCGCCGGAACCAACGTCGAAGAAGGCCGCAAGATTCTCAAAGAGTCAGGTCTCACCTTCATTACCGCTGAAAATCTCGACAGTGCAGCTGAAAAGGCTGTCGCTATCGTCAAGGGATAAACCCATGAGCGTTTTCGTTAACAAGCATTCAAAAGTCATTTTCCAAGGGTTCACTGGGGAGCACGCGACCTTTCACGCCCAGGATGCGATGAGCATCGGGACCCAAGTGGTCGTCGGAGTCACACCCGGCAAGGGAGGCCCCATGCACCTTGGGCTTCCCGTTTTCGACACAGTTGCAGAAGCTGTCGCCGCCACTGGCGCGGATGTCTCAGCGGTCTTTGTGCCACCGCCGTTCAATGCGGATGCCCTTATGGAGGCGATTGATGCAGGCATCAAGGTCGCTATTACCATCGCCGATGGAATTCCCATCCATGACATGGTGCAACTACAGCGCTACCGAGTCGGCAAGGACGCCATCATTATTGGCCCAAATACGCCCGGTATCATCACCCCCGGTGAGTGTAAGGTTGGCATTATGCCTTCCCATATTTACCGGAAAGGCAATATTGGCATTGTCTCGCGTTCCGGCACCCTCAATTACGAAGCCACCGAACAAATGGCTGCATTAGGTCTTGGAATTACCACTTCTGTCGGCATCGGCGGTGATCCGGTGAACGGCACCGACTTTGTGACGGTCCTTCAAGCCTTCGAAGATGATCCTGAAACCGAAGTCGTCGTGATGATCGGGGAAATCGGCGGCCCACAGGAAGTCGCTGCCGCACGCTGGGCTAAAGACAACATGACGAAACCCTTGATCGGCTTCGTGGCGGGCATAGCCGCCCCCGCCGGTCGCCGCATGGGACACGCTGGGGCCATCATTTCGAGTGAAGCCGATACCGCCAGCGCCAAAATGGATGCCATGGAGGCCTTGGGACATTACGTGGCAAGAAACCCCGCTCATATTGGCCGGGCTGTTTTTGAAGCCATGCAAGAGCGGGGCATTGCCATCCGCTGAGCCTCAGCACTCCCCGAGAGAAAACAGTGAAAACCCTGAACGCTAAGGAATTTGAGGCTCGCCGTCAGTCAGGCGAAACACTGTGCTTGCTCGATGTTCGGGAGCCACATGAATTCGCCTTCTGCCACATCTCAGGCAGTATCAATATCCCAATGAACACCATCCCTTCGAGGCTCTCGGAGATCGATACCAACGCGACGATTATTACGATCTGCCATCACGGGATGCGCAGTGCCGCGGTGGCTAACTTTTTGATCAATCAAGGGATCACCGAGGTCATCAATCTTGAGGGAGGCGTCGATGCCTTTGCCCGCGATATTGATCCCACGATGGGGCGCTACTGACGCTCATGATCAGCGTGGTTCAGCGCGTCAGCGAGGCCTCGGTCCATGTTGAGGGAGTGCTGGTGGGCGCGATCCATCACGGGCTTTTGGCCTTGGTCGCCATTGAAAAAGGCGACACCGATACGACCGCCCAAAAACTCGCCGAAAAACTTTTGGCTTATCGCATGTTCCAAGACACCGAGGGCAAGATGAACCTTGACGTAGGGGCGGCTGGAGGAGGCATTCTCCTCGTCTCCCAATTCACGCTGGCAGCAGATACCGGCAAAGGATTGAGGCCTAGCTTTACCCCCGCAGCGGATCCTGAAACAGCACGACAACTGTTTGACGTCTTGGTAAAGAGGGTCCGATCAGACCATCCAAAGGTCGCGACAGGTCAGTTTGGCGCTGACATGAAGGTCGCCCTCATCAATGACGGCCCAGTGACCTTCACCTTCAGAATCCCTCCCAACTAAGTTCCGCAGCGGTAAGCCTTGCCGACCAAAGTGGCATTGGCAGTGCCTCCTGATATTTCGTGCTGGGAATACTGTTGCTGCTGAATCAGGACCGCATTGCCGCCAAGCCGAGCCGCCTCATTCTTAATGGCATGCCGCGCGCCAAGAAGTAGGTTCTCATTGCTGGTGAATGTCCCTGAAAAGCGGTTACCCTGGCTCCCTGAGACATCGCCAATGAACGTGCATTTCTTAACTTCCCTCGGGGTCGTCATCACCTCCACCTTTTCGGCTCCGGGATTGAGGGGGTTGGCGACGCAACCCAAGAAGAGAACACTGAGGCTCAAAGTGGCGGTTCGTTTCATGGGACTCTCTCAATTCAAGGATGGAAGGGGCACACTCAGAAACCCCACGGTGAGAACCTACGCCGTATAATCGATACGGTCAAGAGATCTAAGCGTCCCCCATCCAGCCCCCCCATCCTCTTTACGACCGTTTAGCCTCCTCATGGATATGATTCGCATTCGCGGCGCAAGAACCCATAACCTCAAGAACATCGACCTTGACCTTCCTCGGGATCGCTTGATCGTTATCACCGGACTCTCAGGCTCCGGAAAATCGTCTTTGGCCTTCGATACCATCTATGCCGAAGGCCAAAGACGCTATGTCGAATCCCTCTCGGCCTACGCCCGACAATTCCTTTCGGTCATGGAAAAACCGGATGTCGATCATATTGAGGGGCTTTCCCCCGCTATCTCGATAGAGCAGAAATCAACCTCTCACAATCCCCGTTCGACCGTCGGCACGATCACCGAAGTTTATGACTACCTGAGGCTTCTCTATGCCCGCGTCGGGACCCCCCAGTGCCCGGACCATGGGGTTTCCCTGGTCGCCCAGACCGTCAGCCAGATGGTCGATCAGGTCCTCTTGGAACCACCAAATAGTCGCTGGATGTTGCTCGCACCGGTCGTCAGCGACCGCAAAGGCGAGCACCTTCAGGTCCTCGAGGACCTTAAGAACCGGGGCTTCGTTCGAGCCAGAATCAACGGCGAAGTGTTTGAACTCGACGACCCTCCTAAGCTTGAACTCCGCAAAAAGCACACCATTGAAGCCGTCGTCGATCGCTTTAAGATTCGTGAGGACCTTAGAATCCGTCTCGCTGAATCTTTTGAAACGGCACTCAAACTGGCCGGCGGCCTAGCCCTGGTCGTCTCCATGGAGGAGGATGGGAAAGAAACGATCTTCTCCGATCAATATGCCTGCCCCCATTGTGGCTATGCATTGAGCGAACTCGAACCACGCATTTTTTCCTTCAACAACCCTAAGGGAGCGTGCCCCGAGTGTGATGGTCTCGGTATCCGGCAGTATTTTGATCCAGACCTTGTGGTGCACAGCCCCCACCTGAGCCTCGCCGATGGCGCCGTCAGAAACTGGGACCGGCGAAACACCTATTACTACCATCTGATCCTGTCACTCGCCGAACATTACAGTTTCGATCCTGAACAACCCTTCGACTCCCTTACCCCTGAGATGAAGAAGGTCATTCTCTTTGGCAGCGGCCGCGAGGCCATTGCCTTTAAATCGCCGACATCAAGGGGAACCTTCACTACTCAACGACACCGCTTTGAGGGCGTGATCCCCAATATGGAGCGGCGTTACCTCGAAACCGATTCGATGAGTGTCCGCGAGGAACTGGCGAAATATCAGGCCAACAAGCCCTGCCCGAGCTGCGATGGCGCTCGCCTTAATCGCGCCGCCCGCCATGTCTTCATCAACCAACATCCGCTCCACCATCTCACCCGCCTCCCGATCCGGCGTGCGGTTCATTTCTTTCAAACCCTCGAACTTGAGGGGCAACGCGGTCAGGTGGCCGCCAAAATCATCAAAGAAATTGGCGAGCGCTTAAGTTTCCTGGTCAACGTGGGGCTCGACTATCTGACCCTTGACCGCAGCGCCGACACCCTCTCAGGCGGCGAAGCCCAAAGGATTCGGCTGGCCAGTCAAGTGGGTGCCGGGCTGGTCGGGGTCATGTATGTGCTGGATGAACCTTCAATCGGCCTCCACCAGCGTGATAATCAGAGGCTTCTGGATACCCTGATTCATCTTCGGGACATCGGCAATACGGTGATTGTGGTTGAACACGATGAAGAGGCTATCCGCCTTGCTGATCGAGTCGTGGATATTGGCCCCGGCGCCGGTGTTCATGGCGGTGAAATTGTGGCCAGCGGCACCCCTGAGGAGGTCATGGCCCACCCGCAGTCACTCACCGGGCAATACCTCTCTGGAAGGTTACAGATCGATGTGCCAAACCAACGAGGGGCCTTCGACCCCGAGCGCGTGTTAACCCTCAAGGGGGCCAGTGGCAATAATTTGAAGGGCATCACCGCGGTGTTTCCCGTCGGACTTTTGACCTGTGTCACTGGCGTTTCAGGCTCCGGCAAATCAACCCTGGTCAATGACACCCTCTTTAGAATCGCCGCGCGAGAGCTCAATGGCGCCAGTCAAGCGGCCGCCCCTTTCGAAAAGGTCGAAGGTCTCGATCACTTTGATAAGGTCGTCGATATCGATCAGAGCCCCATCGGGAGAACGCCCCGCTCAAACCCAGCGACTTATACCCAGGTCTTCACCCCGATTCGCGAGCTCTTTGCAGCAACCCCTGAGGCTCGATCGCGGGGTTATTTGCCAGGGCGCTTCAGTTTCAATGTGAAAGGGGGGCGCTGCGAGGCTTGCGCGGGTGATGGAGTGATCAAGGTCGAAATGCATTTCCTCCCGGATCTCTTCGTCAACTGCGATGCCTGTCAGGGCAAGCGGTATAACCGGGAAACCCTCGATATTCGCTACAAGGGGAAAACCATCGACGAAGTCCTCGGTATGACGGTGGAAGCGGCAGCGAGTTTCTTTTCAGCGATTCCAACCGTCTTCCGAAAGCTCGATACCCTCATGGAGGTGGGGCTTGGATATATCACCCTTGGCCAAAACGCAGTCACTCTCTCAGGTGGGGAAGCTCAACGCGTCAAATTGGCCCGGGAACTATCGAAACGAGATACCGGCAAAACCCTTTACATTCTCGATGAGCCCACCACAGGCCTTCATTTTCATGACATTCGCCAGCTCCTTGGGGTTCTTCATCAGCTGAGGGATCATGGCAACACCGTGATCATCATCGAACACAACCTCGATGTCATTAAAACGGCCGATTGGATGATTGATCTTGGCCCTGAAGGGGGCGATGGCGGAGGCATGATTCTCGCTAAAGGCACCCCAGAAACGGTTGCGGAAACGCCAAATTCCTATACCGGTCAATATCTTAGGAAGGTCCTTTCTAGGACCGAATCATCCCCATCAACGCTGAAGAAAACCCCAAACAAACGTCAGCGTCCAGTCAAGGCATAGCCTTGAAGCGGCTGGAGTATCCTCAAAAGAGGGACTCTGTGCCCCGGGGGCGAGGTTCGACTCGAAACGCCGGGGAGAGATTGAACGTTAGTTGACAAGCGGCAAGATGCCCAGAAGACGCCCCAACCGATCCCAATCACTCAAAGAGATTTGCCTCTAAGGCTTCGGAAAAACCTAAAGCGTCTCAGTGTCGCCTGCTATCGAGATGATCCATGAGTTCAAGCGCCCCCCGCAAGGGATCTTCTGAGACTTGGACGCCCCCAAGGAAAGGGTGGTCGAGCATAAAGATCAGCATGATCACAAGGCCGATATTGATAGCGAAACTACTGACCAAAAAATAATCAAAGGCGCGATGACCGCTCGCGGAGAGGGCGTTAATCGCCAAATTGAGAAAAGCACCGATCCAAACAACGACCCAGAGCACAGGTAGTACAGACGCACCCACAGAATCTCCGAGCATTCGGTGATTGTGGGTAATGATGTTCATGTGGCGAAGAATCTCCATCTGTAAACCTTGCTCAGCCAATGAACTTGGCTTCATCTCAGCGATATTTTTGAAAATATCATCAAAGATGACACGTGCCGAAAAATTACGTTCACCCCGCCCAAAAGCCGGCCACTCTTGATTTAAAACGGTATCCAGGTAACTGCGTAACAGTAGCCGCAACTCCTGGCTTTTGGCTCCAGGATAGCCTTCTAGGTCTCGATAAAGATCCCCTATCGTGTAGGCCTCCGTCTCAACTAACGTCTGAATATCACTAAAATCTTGCCAGGCATTCACCGTAATCAACGCCAGAAGAACGCTATAGAGAACCCCGCTACTTGAAGAAAAAAGAGAGACGATCTCGGTCTTGTTGGTATCG
>JBEIRQ010000118.1:0-5379 GCA_040375885.1 Methylococcus sp. | reverse complement strand
CCAATATTGGTTTGGCGATCGCCGTCATGGCGAAGATCATTGGAGACCATCGGAATATCGGTCTGAATATTAAGCCGCTGATTGATCGGGGTGAAATTGACCATGGTGGCCGTGTAGCCATCTCCTTGGCCTGCCAGCTGATGCTGCCAGCCAAAGACACCGATCCCGAGGCGGTAGAAAACCCCTTCAAAGGCCAGAAGCCACCCTTGGCGCGGGGCGCCCCCAGGACCATCCGGCGGACTCACCCAAGGCTGATCCCAACCTTTGGAAAAGAAATCACTGTAGGACAATTCCTGCCAATCTTCAGGATGAGCATAGACGTCCCCCCAGATCGACTTTCCCATTGCTTCAAAAAAGGAATAGCTCTTTGGAGCCTTTTTTTCCAAGGACTTCGTTGCAGAGACATTTTCGACTGTCTGACTCGAAGATGGGGTGACATCAGCTTCAGCGGCTGAGGCGCTTGATATGCCGGTGATGGCGATCAATATGACGGGGGCAGTTATCTTCATCATACTGTTAGTCAATGGAGTGTCTTGAGGATCTAAAAACAAAAGGATTTTTTTAGGCGGCCTCCTCCTAAACGCCAGATGCCTTAGAAAATACCTCGTCAATTTGGTGCTGGATCTTGAGCGCTTCTTGCCGAGGATCAAGGGCATCTCTGATCGGCCGTCCGACCACGATATAATCAGCCCCATTCAAAAAGGCCCCAGGAACCGTCACCACCCGCTTTTGATCATCTGCTGGTCGATTCTCAACGGGGCGGATTCCGGGGGAAACAACGATCAATTGATGATCAATGCTGCGGCGGAGCTTGGGCACTTCAAGTCCTGAAGAAATGACGCCGTCGCAACCCGCTTCAAGCGCTCGCCGCGCTCTTGAGAGCACCAGGCTCTCGACATCGCATTCAAAGCCAAGATCCTTCAGATCACCCCGATCGATACTGGTGAGAACCGTCACTGCCAGCACCTTCAAATCGCCCTTGGCGGCAGCAGCCGCTTCCATGATGGCCTGATTGCCATGAATGGTCGCAAAATCAACCCCATGCTGGGAGAGAACACGGATCGCCCGCGCGACAGTTTCAGGAACATCAAAGAACTTGAGATCGGCAAACACGTGTTTATCATGCGCATTCAGCCAATCAATCAGTTCGTAGTATTTTCCAGTCATAAAGAGTTCAAGACCAACCTTGTAGAAGCTGACCGAGTCTCCCAGCGTCTCTACCAGATGCTTAGCCTCCTCGATGCTTGGAACATCAAGCGCCATAATGAGCCTCTGGTGATTCGGAATGGGTTTTGTCGAAAGGAGATGACTCATGACTATGGGGTTTCCTAATGCGTGTGTTCGTGAATATGAAGCGTAATGACGGATTAAGTGGGGGAGTGGATCAGGCGATGGGTTCCACATGTTCCTGATACTCGGAAAAATGGGGTTACTGGTCCTCATCGGAATCCTCTGGCGTATTATAAAGCCCGACGGCCTCGATGCCGATCATACCCGGCGGGTCTTGGCGAGCGTGGTCTTTAATCTCCTCCTCCCTGCCCTGGTTTTTTTGACACTGATGTCTCAGGACCTCGGTGTCGACTCCCTCAAAATGATGGCGTTTGGCTTCGGCATCATCCTCTTTGGAATCATTCTTGGCCTCGTCATGGGGAAAACCTTCAAGATCCCCCCGGCCAAGCTCGGCGGCGTGGTCCTTGGGGTCGGTTTTGCCAATATCACCTACCTTGGACTGCCTCTTCTGGAGCATCTTTACGGCCCGATGGCACGCGCGATCATCGTTCATCTCGACATCTTTGCGAGCCTCCCCATAGTCCTCACCTTGGGTTTAATGATCGCCCGCCATTACGGCGATTCGGTGCCATCTGATCGGCTCCCCTTAAAACCCCTCCTTCTAAATCCACCGCTGCTGAGCGCGGGTCTTGCAGGGGCTCTAAAAAGTGCCTCCATAGAACTTCCCTCTTCCGTTCAAACTTTTCTCGAACCCCTCGCAGAAGCAGTTGCCCCCCTCATGCTGATCACCCTCGGATTGTCTCTCAATGGTCGAGCCATGCATTGGCACCAAGTTCCCCTTGGGGTGGCTGTCATGATCGCCAAACTCGTCATCGCACCGCTTTTTGGCCTTTGGTTAGGCTGGAATCTGGGGTTTCGGGATGAACTTCTCACCGCACTGGTGCTTGAATCAGCGATGCCCTCTATGATCTTCGGCGTGGTTTATTGTGATCGCTACCGGCTGGATGGTAGTTTTTATGCCTTTATTGTCTTGCTGACGACGCTCGGTGCGATCTTGACGCTTCCCCTTTGGCAAAAGGCGGTCACCCACTTACCTCACCTCCTGACCCTCTACTCCATGCCATGAAACAACCCATCGCAGAAATCCTCTCCCAAGGGGATGAAGTCATCACCGGCGAAATTGCCGATACCAATGCCGCTTGGCTCGCCAGTGAGTTGAGTTTGATGGGCTTCAAGGTGTCTCGCCACACCAGTGTCGGGGATCGTCTCGATGATCTCGTACAACTCTTTCGAGACGTGAGCCAGCGCGCCGACGTGTGTCTATCCACCGGGGGTCTTGGCCCCACCTCCGATGACCTGACTGCCGAGGCCATCAGTCTGGCTTTCGATCGCCCCTTGATCTTGGACCCCATTGCGCTTGAACAGATTGAAGACTGGTATCGGCGCCTTGACCGCCCCATGCCGGCCGTCAACAAAAAACAGGCTTATCTCCCAAAAGCCTCCGAACGGCTCGACAACCCGTGGGGCACGGCCCCAGGTTTTGGGATCGTCGAGAACGGATGCCAGATGTTCTTTCTCCCTGGTGTACCAAGAGAAATGAAAGCGTTGTTTGAGGCAAGAATCGAACCTAAACTCAAGGCAACGATGACCCTTCTTCCTGAACACCGGGTCATCCTTCACACCATCGGTATCGGAGAATCTCAGCTCCAAGAACTGATTGCGCCCATTGCTCTCCCCCCTGAGGTCATTCTCGGCTTTCGTGCCGGCGGGCCTGAAAATCAGGTCAAACTGATGTTTCCCCATGGCTTTGACGCCGATCAAGCGGAAGCCATCATCACCTCCTTTTGCCAAGTGATCGGTGAGGGTGTCACCGGGATTCGTCGTCACCGCCATCACCCCAAAAACCTAAAGGAACGGGTCTTAGCGGCCCTCACGAAGGAAGGGCTTCACATGTTCAGTGTCGAATCGAGAGCCGCTGGCCGGCTGGCCCAAAGTTTAGGGGAAATCCCAAGCTATCAGGGCGGGATGATCTTTAAAGATGAAGTGAGCTGGCTAGCCCGTTATGGAATGACCACGGACACTCTCACGGAAGAGAGGGTCTTCGAGCTGGTGGAGCGCATCAAAAAAGCGGAGGCGATGACCTCCCTCCTCCTCCTTGAAATCAGCGAACAGCCATCGGCCGAGGAACAAAAAACCCTCCCCTGTTGGTTGGCTGTAGCGGGCCCTAAAGGTGTAATGATTGAAAAAAAAGCTCTTCGAGGGACACCAATGCGCCAATCAGAATCAGCGACGGCCTTTGCCCTTGATCTTTTACGACGCTATCTCCACCTTCCCCTCGAGATATCTGACGATTAGAACCAGCCAAGACGCCGGAAGTAGGCCACCATCCCACCGGCGATCAGAATACAAAAGATCCAAAAGACAGGATAACTCCACTCCCAGTGGTTTTCAGGGATCGGCATGTTCATGCCATAGACACCCGCCACGAAGGTCAATGGGATGAAAATGGTACTGATGATGGTCAAGACCTTAACGATTTCGTTCATCCGATTAGAGATCACGGACATGTAGGTTTCGGTCAAGGAGATCGCCACTTCATGCGCGGTTTCATTGATATCAAGAATCTGCACGCAGTGATCATAAACATCGCGAAAATAGGTCAGCGTCTCCTCCGAAAGAAACTCATGACGCTCCCGCTGTAAGTTTGAAATCACTTCCCGCATCGGCCAGATGGACCGTCTCAACAACAATAACCCCCGCTTGACGGCATGCGCCCGCTGCAGCATGAAATGCTGTGGATCATCCAAAAGATCTTCCTCAATCTCCCCAATGCACCCTGAAAAGTGCTCAAGTACAGGGAAGTAGCTGTCGACGATGGCATCAATGAGTCCGTGACAGAGGAATCCCGCGTCTTTGATTCTGAGCCTTGAAACTGGATGCTCGATGCGCTTGATCAAGGCATCAAATAGATTAGAGGAGCCATCCACAAAGGTGATCACGGTGTTGCGACCTAGAAACAAACTGATCTGATGGGTTTCTATCTGACCTTCATTGAGGCTGGCTACCCGGGTGACAATAAAAAGTCGGCCTGGGGAACCTTGAGTCGCAGGGTAGTCTTCGATTTTGGGGCGCTGGTTCCCCATCGCGATATCTTCGATCGCTAGGGGATGGAGGTGATACTTCTCAGCCAGTGGCTCGAGGACCTCTGATGGGTGCGTATTTTCAACGTTAATCCAGCGGACATTCGACCAGGTCGGCCGATGATCCTGAATAAAGGCTGAAAAATCGCTAATCACCTCTTGCTGTATCTTTGCATCAGAAAAGTCGATACAGGTCATTTTTGGCGTAGCAGCTGCTTCGGGCTGGCGCGCATGAGTCCTTAAAACCTCTTGAACGGGAATTTGAATCGGGTAACGCGCATCAGCGACACCCAGCTTTCCAAACCAACGCTGACGGGATGATAAAGGCCCTCGAGGCCCCTGGTGCGTCCGTTGATCCTTCATGATAGGTACTCCCGTTCAAGGTGGCGAAGAATCCCCTCGGGTTCAGCAACGCCAAGGGCGGCAATCGTATCAGCGCGCGCTTGATGATCAGCAACGGCATAGATTCGAAATTCATCGGCATTCCCAGAAGCTCTGAGATGCGCCACATCCCCATTCGTAAACTGAATCCTGAGGCCATCGGTCGCATTGAGTCGATGGATCGAAGAAAAACCATCGCTGACTTTAAAAAAATGAATTAATCGATCCCTGAGAGCCAATAAGCCTTCGGGATCTGAAGGCAACTGACCGTTATCCAAAAAGACTCGATCTCCTTCGAATATCACCCCCTCGTGACCTTTCAGAGGCCGCGTCAGAGCCTCAAGGATCCGGTGGCTTTTTGCCCGGTCAAAATCCCTCAGTAAGGCCGCTCGGCTATACCTTGGGGGTAGTTCAGCCACCAAATCCACAAGCGCCTTTGAGGCCTCACGCGCCGCCGTCAATACGGTAGCGATGGGCAAGACCGCATCACGGGTCGGCAGCGCCTTTAGCGAGGCCTCTTCCCGAAAAAAAGGCGTAGCCGTCAAAAAGCCACCATTGGCTTCAAAGCCCAAGACACGTTGTTTCCTTTTTTCTATAGCGCCCATCATGCCCTGAATCACAAAGGGTG
>JBEIRQ010000194.1:0-3728 GCA_040375885.1 Methylococcus sp. | reverse complement strand
TTAGCGAGGCCTCTTCCCGAAAAAAAGGCGTAGCCGTCAAAAAGCCACCATTGGCTTCAAAGCCCAAGACACGTTGTTTCCTTTTTTCTATAGCGCCCATCATGCCCTGAATCACAAAGGGTGACCCGATGGCTGTTTTGGGTTCGACCAGCCATTGAAGGTCGCTTCGGTCAATGGCATCGTTGCAACTGATGGGCACCACCACCGCATCAGGTTTTAGCCATCTTGCGGTCAATATCCCGAGAAGATCCCCCCCCACAAACTGGGCTCTTTGAGTGTCTCGCTCGATCGCTAACACCAGCGGGCGATCACTATCCCCATCGGTCGACACCAAGGCATCTAGGGGGCCTTCTGATCGACACACCTCATTGATCAGTCGCTGCATCGAGTCCATGAGCCCCTGATCAACATTCTCCGTATCAATCGGCACAAAGGTCTCACTGCGTCCTGCTTCTGTCACCCGCGCTCCGAGGGATCTTAAAATCCTCGGCAGGATGTCGCGTCCCACGGCAGAATGCTGGTAAACCAAGAGATGAAGACCCTCAAGAGCGCTTTCTCCAAAAAATTCGACATAGCGCGCGACATAGGACTCCGTGGCTGAATCATCAGCAACGGGTAGCGGCTGCTGTGCCTTTTTGAATCGGCCATCAGGGCCAAACCGCGAGATTTTGGCCGGTTGGCTATAGAGCCTATGGCGAACCCGATGAACCCACTCGCTAATCGGTTCCTCATGGTGCTTCATCAATTCACCCAAAGAGGTATTGGTCTTGTAGCCATTCCGATCGAAGGGAATGTGGCTCCCAGTGACCATGATGCTGCCCTTCCCTTGACCAAGAGCATGAAGCGTCAATGCGGGGGTGGGAATCGTTCCGAGATAGACCGGTAACAGATCCGCATCAGCGACGGCACAGAGAATGGTTTGAGCGATTTCACCACAACCATTTTGATCTCGTCGAGTCGATGAGGGACGGAGGTCCGCGGCGACGAAGAAGCGATCACGGGCCCTAATCCCACCCGCCTCAGTCGGTAATTGTTTCAGGTATTCAAGCTCGGCAGTGGCATTGATATAAACCTCAAGAGGCGTCAAATGGATCAGGAGCCCGCGACGCCCACTGGTTCCAAAGCGAAGGGGTACTGGCACATGATCAAGCGATGCTTCAAGGGTCATCCCAGCGCCACCATTAGCCGACTTCGCCGGTAAAACGGCCATACTTATCTTCAAAACGAACGATGTCATCCTCTCCGAGATATTCGCCGCTCTGCACCTCAATCATGACCAGATCGAGAAGACCCGGATTTTCAAGCCGATGCTGGTGACCTGCAGGAATATAAGTCGACTCGTTAGTGTTCACAAAGATCTCCCGATCGCCATTAGTGACCCTGGCCATCCCGCTCACCACGACCCAATGTTCGCTCCGGTGATGATGGATCTGGAGGCTGAGACTGCGACCTGGATGAACCACGATGCGTTTAATTTTGAAGCGGGGTCCTTCTTCAAGAACCGTATAGGTTCCCCAAGGCCTCGCGACCGTTCTTGGCAATCGATACGCTGGATGATTTGCCTCTTTAAGGCGACGGACGACTTCTTTGACTTCTTGAGAGTGATCCGCCCTCGCCACCAGCAACGCATCCGGCGTATCCACGATGATGAGATCCTCGGTGCCGACCGTCGCCACCAATCGATCGTCACTCTGCACAAAGGTGTTGTGGCTGTTCACGAAAATAGCCTCCCCCGTACTTCGATTGGCATGTTCATCCGGGAGGACTAAATCCCTCAAGGCAGTCCAAGATCCAATGTCGCTCCAACCAAAATCTGAAGGGATGACAGCCACCTGATCAGAGCGCTCCATGACCGCATAGTCGATCGAAATATCAGGGAGCTTCCTAAAATCTTCTGCTGGAATCTCTGCCATGGATTCCTCTGAAAGCCCCAGCGCCATCATCGCCTGCCAACAGGCCTCAGAAGAAGAGGCCACTGCAGGGGCATGAATCTCAAGCTCCTTCAGGAGAGCCCCTGCTTTGAAGCAAAACATACCGGAATTCCAAAAAAAGTTGCCGGAAGCCACATATTCCTCCGCCACCTTGAGGGGCGGCTTCTCGACAAACCTTACTACGCGCTGGCCCACACTAAGACGCTCGCCGGCCTCTATATAACCAAAACCGGTTTCAGGCCCCTTTGGAACCATACCAAAGGTAACCAATGGGTCCTGCGCCGAAAGGGTTGTCGCCGCCTTGACCACCTCGGCGAAATGAGCTTCATCGGCGATCAGGTGATCTGCCGCCAAAATCAGTATCTGAGCCTCAGAACCGAATCGCTCTGCGACCCATCGAGCCGCCATAGCAATGGCCGGTGCCGTATTGCGCCCCATCGGTTCCAACAGAAAATGGGCCTGAAAGTGATCGTTTAGACCGGCTTTTTGGAATTCATCTCGGCTCATGAAGAAGGCATCGCGTTGGGTAACCGTCAGGATATCCGAGCCTTGAGCGACCTTGGCCGCGCGCTGATAGGTCTTTAATAAGAGGCTTTCACCATCGGCGAGCTTCATGAACGGTTTAGGGTTTCCCTCACGGGACACGGGCCAGAGGCGGGTGCCAGCCCCCCCTGAAAGAATGACAGGAATCAGCATGTGGATGGTTACTCTTGAATTAAAGCGTTTGGGGATTGTATTTGGCGGGAGTGCCGGCCATTACAACAATCAGAATTCTAAGCGGTATGAGGATAACGGGGCGAACGACAGCTCGCAAATATCCTGTGATTGAACACCATACCCAAACCAAAGACAGCCCATCTCAACGCGTTGCGGGCTCCACGAACACGTGGGATACCTATTTTTTATCATAGGGGTTGAAATTTCACACAGGCATTCAGTATAATCAGGTTTCCCCAAACAAGTGATCAAATCACTTCCGACATCTGGCACCCCTCGTGCCTACATCCTTGGTGTGAATTCCCTGTCCCGAAAGACAGTCGATGAGACCGCCTTCCTTCCAGTCAACCGCTGGAAATCCTGCAACCTAGTTCACTGCGCTCCTTGACAGGAGGTCTGCACCTGAAGGGTTGCGACCACGTTCCGTGTAGCGTTCAACCTTCGCACCGGCACAAACCTAGATCGAGGTAAATATGATCAAATTTTTTCTTATCCTGATTCCGATGCTGGTATCGACCGCCGCTTTTTCTTATGAAGCGAGAGGCCATGCCTCCTGGTACGGCCCAGGCTTCCACGGACGCAAGACCGCATCGGGTGAGCGCTTTAATCAGCACGCTCTGACCGCAGCGCACAAGACACTCCCTCTCCATAGCCGAGTCCTCGTAACCAATCTCGCCAACAACGAATCGGTCGTCGTCAAGATCAATGACCGCGGCCCCCATGCTCGGCATCGCCTGATCGACCTTTCCATGGCTGCCGCCAAGGCCATTGGCCTCAACGGGATCGGCAAAGTCGAAATTACCGCGCTCGACTGATTCACCTTAGGCACATCGGCAGGGATCACCAGACCCAAGGATCCGATTGATTGCCCCCTAGCGATTCGACATAATGCCCCCCAGCAGTGGAACGATGATTCCCTGAAGGCGGCCATCAATGCCTCTCACCAAAGCCCCCCTGAACTTCTCATTCGTCGTTCGCACTGCGAACCGGCAAGGGATGCCCAGCGGGGGGGTTCCTGATCGCAACATGGGTCCTAGATGAATCACAGCGATATGCACGAGGCGTCACCCGTCGGTGAAC
>JBEIRQ010000073.1:0-7579 GCA_040375885.1 Methylococcus sp. | reverse complement strand
TCTGTTTCTGATGATCAAGCAGCTGGGGCTCATCAACACCTATGCCGGTATCATCATTCCAGGGATGTCGAGTATTTTTGGAATTTTTCTGATCCGCCAATATTTGAAATCGGTTCCTGACAGTCTTTTAGATGCCGCACGCATTGATGGCGCCGGCGAATTCAGGATTTATCGGTCACTGATCCTTCCGCTGTCGAAACCCGTCCTGGTGTCGCTTGCGGTCTTTACCTTTATGGGAAGCTGGAATGACTTTATGTGGCCCCTCATTATCCTGACCCAGGAGGATCGCTACACGCTACCCGTCGCCCTGGCCAACTTAATGGGGGAGCATGTGCAAGACCCCCAACTGATGATGGCCGGAGCGGTCCTCACGATTCTTCCCGTGGTGCTGTTATTTCTTCTGCTTCAGCGCTACTACCTCGAGGGTCTGGTCGCGGGTGGCGTCAAGGATTAGGTGTTGTGGGGTGATTGGTTGGTACCTCTCCTTGGGGACTGGCATCGGCGACCCAGCGGACCTCCATCAGGCGTTCCCGCTTGTCGTTCGGAAGCCGCTTGATATTGATGCAATCCTTCCGATGAATGGCAATGCCTCGAAGGCTGGTTAGGAAGCCGATGATGGGCGTTTGAGGCTCCGGATGACAGCACTGAGCCATATGGGTGACGAGGTTACGGACCCCTTCAATGAGGATGTCTTCGCGGCCCTCTCTATGGATCACTCTCCTTGGTGGGGTGGTCGCTGTCTGGCTGCCGCGTTGGATCGGCTGAGAGGGTCTTAAAGCCGCGGCTAATTGGCCTTGGGTTAGGTCGACCCGGCCGATGGCCAGCAGAAGGTCTTCGGTACGTGGGAGGTGAAAATGCCGCGCCAGCTGTTCTTGATCGATCTCTTTTAGGCCGAGCCTCTGGCGCTCCTGATCAAGGATTTGTTTGCCGGCCCGAATATGACGCTCATGGTCTTGCTGGCGGAACCATGCTCTGATCTTATTGCGGGCATGACCTGTTTTAACGAGACCGGTGTGCGGGTCAATCCAGCCAAGGCTCGGCCCCCCTTGCTTGATCGTCAGGATCTCCACGCGCTCACCTGATTTGAGCGTATGGTGAAGAGGAACAATCCGGCCATTGACTTTAGCGCCACGGCAGCGATGCCCGACTTCGGTATGGATCCCATAGGCAAAATCAACCGGTGTCGCTCCTTTCCTCAGTCTGATGACCTGACCCTTGGGTGTTAAAACAAAAATCTCATCTTCAAAGAATTCAGATCGGAAGGAATCGAGGATGCCGCGTTCACCATGAGGGGCCTCGAGGAGCTGGCGGAGTGTGTTGACGTTCCGGTCCATGGCCAGATCTTGCTTACTGCCCTCTTTGTAACGCCAGTGGGCGGCCACGCCGAATTCGGCGAAGTTGTGCATGTCTTCAGTACGAATCTGGATCTCTACCGGCTTTCCCTCAGGGCCGATGACGACCGTATGTAACGACTGATAACCATTGGACTTGGGGTTGGCGATGTAATCGTCCAGTTCGGCGGGGATATGAAGCCAGGCACTATGGGTAAGACCCAGGACGGTGTAGCAGGTCGGGATATCCTTCACGATCACGCGCACCGCGTGGAGGTCATAAAGTTCGTCCGGGCTAACGTCTTTGCGCTCGATTTTTTTGTGAATACTAAAGAGATGTTTCGGGCGACCGAAAACGCGTGCTTTGATACCGGCATCCTGCAGTTTTTCCTGCAGGTCGATCATAAACTGGCGGACAAATCCTTCTCTTGCGACGCGATTGGAGGCGAGGGATTGGGCGAGGCGGCGATATTCCTCTGGTTCAAGATAGCGAAAGGATAAATCCTCCATTTCCCATTTCAATTGACCAACACCCAGACGATTGGCGAGTGGGGTAAAGAGATCTAGGGTCTCCAAGGCGATCGTCTCCCTCAGGGGATCCTCTGGACTGTTTCTGAGTAAGCGGAGTCGCTGAAGACGGTAGGCCAGTTTGATCAGGACGGCACGAACATCATTGACCACCGCGAGCAGCATGCTGCGAAGGAGCTCTGCTTGATCAGGCTCTCGATTCTCGCTCTTTTGGTATTCATCAAAGGTATTCAACCAGTTCACTTTTTGCACCAGTTCAGCCATCGGATGGCCAAATTGATGCAGCAGGGTCTCAGAACCCACGCTATCGCGAAGATAGGGGTCGCTCAGGAGGGCGGCCATCACCGTGGGGGCATCCACTTTTAGCTGCTGGACAATCAAGGCGACATCAATCCCCCTCGGACGGGTCAGGGCATCTCGCTGTCGCGCCGTTTCGGCCCATTCAAGCGCTTTCGCGATCTGGGTCCTATCCTCGGTACTGTAACCTTCCGACAGACGGGCTAATAGATCGCCTTCGGGTAGTTGAGAGACATCAGGGGGGTAATGGGTGTGTTTCATGGTTGTCGCGTCATGATTCGCCAGACCCTATGCAGGGAGTGCGCCATCGATCCTATCAAAGATTGCACCCTTCATTGAGGTTCTATCGCTCGGTAGTATCAGGACAAGAGGATCTCAAGGCGCTACACTTTTCTTTATGGACGTTAAAAACGGCTGTCTTCTTGAGGAACCATGATGCGAAATGCAAAAGCGCTAGCACCCCCTAGGATTGTTGTTGTCGGCGGAGGCGCCGGTGGGCTTGAGTTGGTGACCCAGCTTGGGCAACAGTTGGGCAAAAAAAAGCGTGCCGAGATCACCCTGATTGATGGCAGTCGCACGCATATCTGGAAGCCTCTCTTGCATGAGGTGGCGGCGGGAACCCTCGATTCCCATGATGACGAACTGGAATATCTGGCACAGGCCAGTGAAAACTATTTCCGCTTTGTGCTGGCCCGAATGAGTGGGCTCGATCGCCAAAAGAAAGAGATTCTCCTCGCACCTCTTTTGAGTGCGTCGGGTGAGGTGATTATGCCGGAGCGAAGCTACCCCTACGATATTCTGGTGATCGCCGTTGGCAGCGTCTGTAATGATTTTGGTATTCCTGGGGTTTCAGAACATTGCATGTTTCTTGATTCCACCGAGGAGGCTGAGCAATTCCAGAGCCGTTTGCTGGAAGCCTATCTGAGGGCGCAGGCCTCAGGGGGACCCACCCATGCGGGTGAGTTGGATGTCGCCATTGTGGGGGGTGGTGCGACCGGTATCGAATTATCAGCTCAGCTCTATCAGGCGGCGCGGCTTCTCAATGCCTATGGCCTTGATCGGGTCAAACCCTCTGATATCAAGATTCACATCATTGAAGCTGCGCCGAGGATTCTGGCGGGTTTACCTGAACGTCTTTCAAAGGCCACCACAAAACAGCTGGAGACTCTCGGGATTGAAGTCCTTGCAGGGGTTAAGGTCGTCGAAGTCACCGCAGAAGGTTTAAAGACTGGGACAGGTGAATTTATTAGAGCCGCGGCGAGGGTTTGGGCGGCTGGGGTTAAGGCACCCAATTTCCTCCACGAGATAGATGGTCTTGAAACCAATCGTATCAATCAATTGGTGGTGAAGCCGACCCTTGAGACCACGCGGGATGAAGATATTTACGCGATCGGTGATTGTGCGGCGTGTGTGTGGTCTGAAAAAGGCGGTAACGTGCCGCCAAGAGCGCAATCGGCCCATCAGATGGCCACCCAAGTGCTGAAGAATATTCACTATCGACTTAAGGGGAAAAAACAGAAGCCGTTTCATTATCTTGATTATGGCTCGCTGGTATCGCTTGGAAAGTACAGCACGGTCGGTAATCTCATGGGCAACCTGATGGGGTCGGTGATGATCGAGGGATTCATTGCCCGAATGGTCTACCTCTCCCTCTACAAGATGCACCAGTTGGCGCTGTTTGGAGTGCCGCGGGTTCTGTTATTGATGATTTCTTCGTTCTTTCGGCGCCGACTTCAGCCTCGGATCAAATTACATTAGTCAAAGTGGTAAGATTTTCAGCAGGATGAAGGCTTAAAAATAGGGCATTAGGAGGTTTTTCAGGGTTATGGCAGGGCACAGCAAATGGGCCAATATTCAGCACCGTAAGGGAGCCCAGGATGCAAGGCGGGGCAAACTCTTTACCAAGTTGATTCGTGAAATCACGGCATCGGCGCGAACCGGGGGGGGCGATGCAGCCCATAATCCTCGCTTGAGGACGGCGATGGATAAGGCGCTGATGGCCAATATGTCGAAAGACACGATTGAGCGCGCGATCAAGAAAGGCATGGGTGCCGGGGACGGTGAAAATTTTGATGAAATTCGCTACGAGGGTTATGGCTCTGGTGGGATTGCGGTCATGGTCGATTGCCTCACCGATAATCGTCTCAGAACGGTTGGGGAAGTGCGGCATGCTTTTAGTAAATCCGGCGGTAACCTCGGGACCGATGGCTCTGTCGCTTATCTCTTTTCCAAAATGGGAGTCCTCAGTTATCTAGGGGGAGTGGATGAGGATGCCCTGATGGAGGCAGCCCTTGAGGCCGGTGCTGATGATGTGATTCATCATGAGGACCATTCGGTCGAGGTGCTCGTCGATCCCGAACGATTTTTAGAGTTGCGGGATGCCTTGGCCCTTAAAGGATTGATCCCCGAAAGCGCCGAGATCACGATGCGGGCCAGCACCACGATTGCCTTGACCGAAGACGATGCAGGCAAGATGCTTCGGCTCCTGGAACGACTCGAAGATCTGGATGATGTCCAGAATGTGTATTCGAATGCCGACATCAGCGAGGATATCCTCGCTAAGTTAGGCTGACCCCCCCTGTGGTCAGTATTCTCGGCATTGATCCAGGCTCAAGGTGTACTGGTTATGGTGTCATTCATGATGGTTTGAAGGGCCCGGTGTTGGTGGCTTACGGGACGATCAGGACCGATAGCGATGATTTTCCCACCCGATTGAAGCAGATCTACGATGGCCTCTATGCGGTAGCCCGGGAGTACCGGCCAACCGAAGCGGCGATTGAGCAGGTGTTTATGTCCAAAAATGCAGACTCTGCCCTGAAGTTGGGTCAGGCTCGAGGTGCGGCCATCTGTGCCGCGATGAATGCAGGTCTCCCGGTGCGAGAGTACGCCGCACGTCAAGTTAAGCAGGCCCTGGTTGGAAAGGGGGGCGCCGAGAAATCGCAGGTCCAGCATATGGTCAGGTTTTTGCTCGGTATCAAAGAGGTCCTTCCAGCCGATGCAAGTGATGCCTTAGGGATCGCCATGTGTCATATCCATCATCGGCAAACTCATCTTAGAATGGCTCAGGCTGCGATGGTGCGTCGGTGATCGGTTTTCTGCGCGGTATTTTGATTCAAAAGCACCCGCCTTCGTTATTGCTGGATGTTCACGGTGTGGGTTACGACGTCGATGCGCCGATGTCGACCTTTTTTAGCTTGCCGGAGATTGGGGCTGAAGTGACCTTGCTGACCCACTTATCGGTCCGGGAGGATGCCCATAGCCTTTATGGCTTCTTGACAGAGACCGAGCGGGCTCTTTTTAGGACCCTGATCAAGGTCAACGGAATCGGCGCTAAATTGGCACTTGGCATTCTGTCGGGACTCAGCACGGAAGAATTTTGCCGTTGTATTGAGCAGCAGGACACCCAGCGTCTGGTGAGGCTGCCGGGAGTGGGCAAGAAAACGGCGGAGCGCTTAATCATCGAATTGCGAGATCGCTTGCCGGAATGGGGGGGGGCTCAACTTCCTGGAGCGACCTTCCGGCCGGAAGTTTCAGCGAACCCTTCGGAGGAAGCGCTCTCGGCCCTGGTGGCTCTCGGCTTTAGGCCGCAGGATGCCCAGACCCTGATTAAGACGGTGGATGATCTTGATCATCGCTCCAGTGAAGACATTATTCGGCTGGCTCTGAAGTCGGCCGCCCGCTGACGCCTGGAGGCGCTTTTCTGATGCCTAATATTTCGCTATGACGCTCACTCGCCTGATAACGACAGGAGCCCTGGGTGAAGAGGATGTGGTTGATCGCGCCATTCGGCCTAAGCGACTTGAAGACTACATCGGCCAACGCTCCATGCGAGAGCAGATGGGCATTTTTATCCAGGCGGCGAGGGGGCGCCAAGAGGCCCTTGATCATGTTCTGATTTTTGGTCCGCCGGGTCTTGGAAAAACGACGCTGGCCAATATTGTGGCCCACGAGATGGGCGTCAATATCCGCCATACATCCGGACCGGTCCTTGAGAAAGCCGGAGATGTTGCCGCCCTCCTAACCAATCTCGAGCCGCGGGATGTTCTTTTTATCGATGAAATACACCGACTCAGTGCCGTTGTCGAGGAAGTCCTTTATCCCGCTATGGAGGATTACCAAATTGACATCATGATTGGGGAAGGTCCCGCCGCGCGCTCAATCAAACTCGATATACCGCCTTTTACCTTGGTTGGGGCAACGACCCGGGCAGGGCTTTTAACGTCTCCCTTAAGGGACCGCTTTGGCATCGTTCATCGCCTGGAGTTCTATACGGTGGATGAATTAGCACTCATCGTCACTCGCTCTGCGAAAATCTTAGGTCTTCAAATGGCGGAGGAGGGCGGCCTTGAAATTGCCCGTAGGTCCCGAGGAACGCCCCGGATAGCCAATCGCCTATTGCGTCGCGTCAGAGATTTCGCTGAGGTACTCGGGGATGGCCATATCACCGGTGATTTGGCTTCTTCGGCGCTTGAGATGCTGAACGTCGATCGTCATGGCTTTGATCAACTAGATCGGAAGCTGCTCTCGGCCATGATCGAGCGATTTGATGGGGGTCCGGTTGGGCTTGATAACCTTGCTGCCGCGATTGGCGAGGAGCGAGGGACGATTGAAGATGTGCTTGAACCCTTCCTGATTCAGCAAGGGTTCATGATGCGGACGCCACGCGGTCGAGTGGCGACCCGATCGGCCTATCTTCATCTAGGCTTGCCGGCGCCTCGTCAAGAGATTGAGGCGTTTCCTGAATGAGTGCACCCGATGGGTCGATCAATCAGGGATGCCCTCTCTTTGTTTGGCCGGTGAGGGTTTACTACGAGGATACCGATGCGGGTGGCGTGGTTTACCATTCGAACTACATCCGCTTCATGGAACGGGCGCGAACGGAATTCCTTAGGCGTCACGATATCCTTTTGAGTGAGATGGAGCGGGATCATCGGGTTCTGTTTGCGGTGACCTCCTTGTCGGTTCATTTTAGGCATCCTGCACGCCTTGATGATGCCCTCGACGTGTCTGTAGCGATCCTTAAATTCGGCGCGGCCAGCATTGTTTTCCGTCAAACGATCTGCTGCCATGAGCGGCTTTTGGTTGAGGCTGACGTCAGGGTCGCGGCACTCTCTGCTGATGGTTTTAGGCCCATCGCGGTGCCATCGATCATAGAGGCGAAGCTGAAAGCCTATCTCCCCCCTAAGTCGGCTTCCGATTGACCACCGTTTTTTAAATCACAAGTCATTCCACCGATGTCTTCAGAGCTATCCATTCTTAAGCTGATTCTCGATGCGAGTCCTGTGGTCAAAGTCGTCATGGCGATTCTTGTCTTGGCCTCACTGACCTCTTGGAGCTTTATTTTTTCCAAATACCGGGACATCAAACAAGCCCAAGAAACGACAGACGAATTTGAGGAGCGTTTCTGGTCTGGTGTGGATCTT
>JBEIRQ010000231.1:0-3235 GCA_040375885.1 Methylococcus sp. | reverse complement strand
GTTTCTTGCAAAAAGACCTGGGACACCCCTGGCAGTCGCATCATTGACACTAAAGAGTCTCCCTGGAACATGAATCATTTCCTTCAAGGTTCCGCTGATCGGCATGTGCAGTCGGTGATAGTCCCGCGGCGAGAGGTAGATGGTTGCAAAGGTCCCATGCTCAAAGGGAAGTGCCCGATCCGTGTCGCCGCCAAGGAGCGATGAGACGGTGTAATCGATGCCCTTTGCTTGCAAGATGGAGCCCTCTTCGATGATGCCTTTCTGGCTGATATAGCCATCCGCCGGCGATGCTATCCCACGAGGGGAGGAGTCAATGGGGCGGGCTTCAGGTTTGAGGGCGCGTGTAAAAAAGTCATTAAAACAACCGTAGGCCAAAGGATTAGGCTCCAAGGCTTCGCTGAGGTCGATGCCATACGCCTTTGAAATCCTTTGAATCATTTGTCTTTTGATCCAGGGATTCTGGCTGTGAGTCAGTTGTCCCATCACGCGAGAGAGGAGATGGTGGGGGAGTGGGTATTGACCCAGTACAAAGAGCTTTTCAAAGAAGGGCATGGGGTATCTCGTTCAATCAAGGTGAGGGATCTGGGATGCTCTGGGACTTAGGGTGGTTTTTTTGGGCCTCACTCACGGTCTTTTAGGAAACGCTGGTAATTTCTACAGGTTTCTCGAGTCATCAGGGCAGAATCAAAAGGCTGCGTTCTAAAGCGGCGGAGCTCTACTTTATGGCGAACAGCCCGAATCCAGATCCACTGGGTCCCAAAGTAACCGACCACCGCGCCAACGTGCATGAGGATGATGCAGCCCACCAACAGGGGCGTACCAAATTCCATCACCTTGTCGATGCTAAAGAGACTTGAAAATTCATCAAAGCTAAAACTACTGGAACCTAAGGCCAAGGCTCCGACTTTATAGGCGACATAGTAAAGGGGGATCCAAGTCAGTGGGTTGGTGATCCAGACCAGGGCGACGGCGATCGGAAGATTGGCGCTGCAATAAATCGCGCCAATTGCTGCAATCACTTGCTGCAAGGGGAGGGGGGGGGTGTACATCGCCCAAAGACCGACGGCGATGGCCCTTGATACCGAGCGGCGGTTGAGGTGCCAGAGGTTGGGTGAAAAGAGTTTATCGCCCAGAAATCTCAGTGCTTTGATGCTTCTGACCTTGGCAGGATCGGGGAGATAGCGCTTGAGGAGCTGCTTTGGCATCCGGGGTCTCTCCTTCATTGTTGTTTTTATTGGGGGCGTCTTGGCTAATAGCCATACTCCCATTGTACGAGAGTTGTTTAAACGGGTATGACATTTTTAGAGGGGTGAGGCCATCAACCCTCGGCTTCCTTTCCGCCCCCCCATTGATGAAAGGCCTGATGATCAAGGGATCGAATGGCGATGAGGGCGATGACAAAGAGAATCGAGAGGTAGGCCCCGAAGAGCCCAAACGCATGATCGACCCCTAATCTTCTTAGGAGGTAGGCGATGAGCAGTGGCGCGGTGCTGCCAAAGATCGGCGAGGCTAAATTGATGGCGACGCTGACACCGGTGTAGCGAACTTCTGTTCCAAAGAGACCGGTGACGGCGGCAAAGGCCGCGCTCGTGTAGAGACCCAAGAGGACACTAAAGGTCAAGAAGGTGACCAAAATCATGGTATCGCCCAAGAATCCCGACATGCCAAGGGTTAGAGGATAGCTCAACACCAAGAGGCATAGAGCACCCACGACCAAGACACTCTTATAGCCAAAGCGATCAGCGAGCGTGCCGCCCACCAGGGTCATGGCAAGCGATAGCGTCAGACCTAAGGTCGTTGTCAAAAGCGCCCGGGTCGCCTCGAAATGCAAGGACGAAATCATGAAACTGTTGAAATAGACAAAGCCGAAGAAAAAACCACAGGTCATCGGCGTGAGAACGGCGACCCCCAAGAGGACGCGGCGCTTGTATTGTTTGATGATGGCTCCAATTGGGTTATGGATCAAACGATCCTCGGTCTTGGCAATTTCATAGAGGAGACTTTCCGGCATCTTTTGACGAATCTTGAGGCCTAGCCAGGCGGCAGCCAGGCCAAGGATAAAGGGGATGCGCCAGCCCCAAAGGGCAAAATCGGCCTCGCTTAAGATCAAGGAAAGACCGCTTGAAAGAAGGGTGCCAGTGAGCAGCCCCAGACAGGTACTGGCCTGGATGAGGCTCGAGGCCAAGCCGATCCGCCGCTCTGGTGTGTGTTCGAGGACATAGGTCACGGCACCACCCATTTCTCCTCCAAGGGCCAATCCTTGGAGAAGACGTAAGATCACCAGAAGGATGGTGGCGGTCATGCCGATGTTTTCGAAGGGCGGCAGGAGGCCGATGGCGGCGGTCGGCAGAGCCATGCCCATGATCGATAGCGACAGCGCCTTTTTGCGGCCAAAGCGATCGCCGATGGCGCTGAAGATCAAGGCCCCAATGGGCCGCATGAAGAAGCTGACGCTAAAGACCGCAAGGGCTGCTAGGACGGCGAGACCCTCCTCCTCCTTAGGAAAGAATGTCTCACCGATAAAGACCGAAAAGTGGCCGTAAAGGGCAAAGTCATACCATTCAAGGGCATTGCCAATAATGCCGGCAATCAGCGCTTTCTGGGTGAGATTATTCATGGTTTGGGGTGCGTCATTCGTGGCTTCAGTGAACCTCATCCGGGTGGCTTAGAAACGATGAGATTTAATCAAGGGCTTAAGGAGTGAGCTTCCGGTTTAGGCTCTCTGAGAAGAAGATTGTTGACCGCCTCCCCAGGGGGCAGCCCCTCATAGAGAATTCGGTAAATCTGTTCCGTAATCGGCATGTCAATCTGGTGACGCTTGGCGAGTTGATAGACGATACGTGCCGTCGGGATCCCCTCGATTTCTTGTCCGATCGACTGCATGATGCTGGTGTGATCAAGGCCGCGCCCAAGGCCAACGCCAAAACGCCGGTTACGAGATTGGTTGTCGGTGCAGGTCAAAATGAGATCACCAACACCCGAAAGGCCCATCAGCGTCTCAGGTTTCCCCCCAAGGGTAGTGCCAAGCCGAATCATTTCGGCCAGCCCTCGAGTAATGAGCGCGGCACGCGCGTTTGCCCCATAGCCGAGCCCGTCGGCCACCCCGGCGGCGATGGCGAGTACGTTTTTAATGGCTCCTCCGAGTTCAACGCCCATGACGTCGGGGCTCGTATAGGCCCTGAACTTCGGGTTATGTAGGAGCCTGATAAGGTCCTCTGCAAAGGCCTCAGACCCT
>JBEIRQ010000208.1:0-3474 GCA_040375885.1 Methylococcus sp. | reverse complement strand
GGCGCTGATCATGACGGCGCAATATCGTCTTCGCCGCGTGCTGAGCTTCATCGATCCTTGGGACGATCCTCTCAATAGTGATTTTCAGCTCACGCAGGCACTCATTGCCTTTGGGCGGGGTGAGTGGAGTGGCGTGGGTCTTGGATCCAGTATCCAGAAGATGTTCTATCTCCCTGAGGCGCACACCGACTTTTTGTTCTCGGTGATTGGGGAAGAGCTGGGGCTGGTAGGAACCACCTCGGTTATTTTACTTTTTATGGTGCTGGTCTGGCGGGCTTTTGTGATTGGTCAGTTGGCAGAAACCTCCGGCACCCGTTTCTCGGCCTTTCTGGCCTATGGGATTGGCGTCTGGTTTGGGTTGCAGGCCTTTATCAATATGGGCGTCAACATGGGCATGCTGCCGACCAAGGGCCTCACGCTGCCGCTGATGAGCTATGGGGGGGGGAGCATCATGGTGATGTGTGCGGCCTTGGCTCTCCTGTTCCGTGTCCGCAGTGATGCGATTGCGGCGGTCAGTGCCAAACCGAGAGTGAGGTCGTCGTGGTCAAACGTATAATGATTCTCGCAGGCGGAACGGGGGGTCATGTTTATCCAGCCCTCGCCGTGGCCAGAGCCTTGAGGGAGCAAGGGCATGAGGTCTTCTGGATGGGAACCCGCCGTGGGCTTGAGGCGCGCGTCGTTCCCGCCGAAGGGTTCCCCATGGAATGGTTATCCGTTGAAGGGATTCGGGGCAAATCCAAACTGGGTCTTTTGAAAGCGCCCTTCATGTTATTGAAAGCCTTGCAGCAGGCGTGGTCGGCACTCAAAAGAGTGCGCCCCGATGTGGTCTTGGGTATGGGTGGGTTTGTATCGGGTCCGGGAGGCCTAGTCGCCAGTGCGATGGGTATCCCCTTGGTTCTCCATGAGCAGAACCGTATCCCAGGGACGACTAATCGTCTTTTGGCAAAGCGCGCCGATGTGGTTCTTCAGGCCTTTCCTGAGAGCTTTCCAGCATCGATTGGTGCGGTAACGAGTGGCAATCCGCTTCGGGCGGGACTGAAGCCTAAGAGCCCGCCTGAGGAAAGTCTTGACCGCGGGCTTTCATACCGACTTCTTATTGTCGGCGGAAGCCTTGGCGCCAAGGTTCTCAACGAGACGGTTCCTCAAGCGATCGCTGCGATGGGAGGAGCCATCGAGGTCTGGCACCAGACCGGGCTGGCGATGGTTGAAGAGACGACCGCGCGCTATGATGCGTTGGGGTTGAAGGCGAGGGTTTCGGCCTTTATTGATGATATGGCGGCGGCCTATGATTGGGCTGATATCGCGATTTGCCGCTCAGGAGCGATGACAGTCAGTGAGTTAGCCTTGGTGGGTTTGCCTGCGATTCTCATTCCTTACCCTCACGCCATTGATGATCACCAAACGGCCAATGCCCGGTATCTTACAGAGGCCGGTGGCGCTCTTTTGATGCCGCAAGCCGAGCTATCGGTGGAGTCTCTAAGGGACCGCCTCAACGATTTTTTGTCATCGAAGGAATGGTTGAACGTCATGCGCATCAGCAGCCAAAAAATGGCTCAACCTCTGGCGACACAGCGGGTCGTGTCTATCTGCCTTGAGCAGGCTGTGGCTCGAGATTCAAAAGGACATTTAAGCACATGAGACTTTGGGACGAACGTTACGGTCAGCACGGTATGAGCCGTATCCGACGGATTCATTTTATCGGGATTGGTGGGACCGGAATGAGCGGTATTGCTGAGGTTCTCCTTAATCTCGGTTATATCGTTTCAGGCTCTGATCAGGGTCAGAATGCGGTGACAGAGCGGCTCAAGGGGTTGGGGGCCGAGGTGTTCAAAGGCCACCAGGCGAGCCATGTTGAGGGGGTCGAGGTGGTGGTCGTGTCAACCGCCATTCAAAGGGGCAACCCGGAATTGGATGCGGCCCTTCGCTTAAAGATACCGGTTATTTCTCGTGCCGAAATGTTGTCAGAGTTAATGCGATTCCGCTACGGGATTGCGGTAGCGGGAACCCACGGTAAGACGACGACGACCAGCTTGGTCGCAAGCGTCCTAGCAGAAGCGGATCTCGACCCAACCTTTGTCATTGGCGGGCGACTCAATAGCGCGGGAACCAATGCACAGCTGGGTAAGGGCGCCTTTCTGGTTGCCGAGGCCGATGAAAGTGATGCCTCCTTCCTTCATCTGCAGCCGATGATCGCTGTTGTGACCAACATCGATCGTGATCATATGGAGACCTATGAGGGGGACTACGAAAGGCTTAAGCAGACCTTCGTTGAGTTTTTGCATCATGTTCCTTTCTATGGTCTCGCGGTTCTATGCCTTGATGATTCAGGGATTCGCGAAATTCTTCCTGCCATCAGTAAGCCAGTGGTGACCTATGGGTTTGGGCCTGACGCGGATGTTCAGGCACTAAATGTCCGTCAAAAGGGGATGCAGAGCGTTTTTGAGGTCGCTCGAAAAGGCCATGATGAGACCTTTGAGGTGACGCTCAATCTTCCCGGTCGTCATAACATCCTGAACGCGCTCTCGGTGATCGCCATTGCCGATGAGCTGAATATCGATGATGCTAAGGTTCAAAGTGCACTGAGGTCGTTCACCGGAATCGGTCGCCGATTCCAGATTAATGGTGAGCTGCCGTTAGGTCATGACCGCATCACCTTGGTGGACGATTATGGCCACCACCCCCGGGAAATTGAGGCGACGTTGGATTCGGCCCGTCAGTCCTTTCCAGGGCGGCGTCTGGTGATAATCTTCCAGCCCCATCGTTACACCCGCACCCGCGACCTTTTCGAAGATTTCGTTGAGATTCTCTCGCGCACCGATGTGCTGATTCTGACCGAGGTCTATGCTGCGGGGGAAAAGGCGATTCCTGGATCTGATGGCCGTTCGCTCTCAAGAGCAATTCGGATGAGGGGTCAGATCGAACCGGTATTTTTGGCGGAGGTTGTTGAACTATCATCGATTCTACCCGGCATCCTTAAGCCTGGAGATGTGGTGCTAACACTTGGGGCCGGGAGCATCGGGGCGGTGGCTCAGGAACTTCCAAAGACCCTTAAGGCCTCTTTTGAGAAGGGCTAAGGAATGATCCCCGAAGCCTTCAGTGCGCCGATGTGCGCCAAGGATCTTAGGGGGGATCTTCGGTTCAATGAATCAATGGCCAGCCATAATTCATGGCGAGCTGGCGGGGTCGCTGATCGCTTTTACCTCCCTGCCGATCTTGAGGATCTTCAGGTCTTTATCGCGACACAGCCGATGGCTGAAGAGTTGCTCTGGATTGGTCTTGGCAGCAACCTTTTGGTGCGTGATGGGGGCGTTCGTGGCACGGTGATTTGCACGTGTAATCGCTTGAAGGGCATCTACCCGGTGCCGGGGGGGGTCTAAGGGTCGAGGCCGGTGTTCCCTGTGCGCACGTCGCAAAGTACTGTGCTGAACAGGGTTACGTGGGTGCTGAGTTTTTTGCGGGCATTCCGGGAACGAT
>JBEIRQ010000228.1:0-3274 GCA_040375885.1 Methylococcus sp. | reverse complement strand
AGGGGGCTTTGGCGGCCAATTCATTTTTGATTTCGGCGTCGTCAATACTGCGGCCCTGTTCCATATCGAGCAGGAACATCTTGCCAGGCTGCAGCCGCCACTTCTTGACGATCTTGTGTTCGGGGATCGTCAATACGCCCATCTCCGACGCCATGACCACATGATTATCGTCGGTGATCAGATAGCGGGCGGGACGAAGACCATTGCGATCAAGGGTCGCGCCAATTTGACGGCCATCGGTAAAGGCTACTGCGGCAGGCCCGTCCCAGGGCTCCATAAGGGCCGAATGGTATTCGTAGAATGCACGGCGCTGATCATCCATCAGGGGATTGCCCGCCCAGGCTTCCGGAATGAGGAGCATCATGGCGTGAACCAGTGAATATCCCCCCATGACCAGGAGCTCAAGGGCGTTATCAAAACTGGCAGAGTCTGATTTCCCTTCACCAATCAAGGGCCAGATCTTGTCAAGGTCCTCGCCTAAAATCCTCGAGGACATCGAGTGTCGGCGTGCGGCCATCCAGTTGATGTTGCCCCGAACGGTATTGATTTCGCCATTGTGGGCGATCATTCTGAAGGGGTGCGCCAGATCCCAAGTGGGGAAAGTGTTGGTCGAGAAACGTTGATGAACCAACGCGAGCGCCGAGATCACGCGCTCGTCCGTAAGATCGCGGTAATAAGTCCCCACCTGATCGGCCAGAAGCATTCCTTTGTAAAGGAGGGTTCGAGACGAGAAAGAGGGGATGTAGAACATCTTGCCTTCATTCTGTTTAAGGTCTCGAATCCGGTTGTCGATCTGCTTCCTGATGACGAACAATTTTCGTTCGAAAGCGTCCTGATCTTGACAGTGGGCACCACGACCGACGAACACCTGACGAATGAAAGGTTCACTGGCCTTCACTGACTCGCCAAGTCCCTCGCTCTCAACGGGGACATCACGCCAGCCCAGCACCGACTGACCTTCAGCCGCAATGAATTCTTCAACAATTTGTTCGCAAGTGGTTCTGAAGGCCGCCGATTGAGGCAGGAAGATCACCCCAACGCCATAGTGCCCTTCGGCCGGCAGGTTAAATCCGAGCCCGCTGCTTTCGGCACGAAGAAATTGGTCCGGCATCTGAATCAAAATACCCGCACCATCCCCAGCCAGAGGATCAGCGCCGACCGCGCCGCGGTGGGTTAGATTCCGAAGGATTTCAAGTCCCTTGGCGACAATTTCATGGCTTTTATGTCCTTTGATGTGCGCAATAAAGCCAACGCCACAGGCGTCATGTTCATTCCGTGGATCATAGAGACCCTGCTTGTCAGGAATCGCGTTAAAACTCATTCAATACCTCGGTCGGTAACCTGATGTGATGGCGGGCTCACCTTGGGCAGCATCGCATGCAACACAGAGTGCATGAATCGACGCTGAACGGTGGGCTTTTGCACTCGGAGCCATCGCGGCCTGTTATGAAGCGCCTGATAAGGCGACAGGCATTCGAGCAAATGGCCGGAAAATATAGCGGTTTGGGGCCCAGTTTTCAAGATTTATACCCGTTGTTTGATCCAAAGACGTTCAAAGATTGAGGCCATTTGGGTGACAAACGATTCATCTGTGCGAAACCAGGAGGCTCACGATGGGTGAAATCCAGGGACATTTCGGCGTTCAGGCCCTGTGTAAAGCTGACGAGGCCGTGCGATACGGTGTTCAGGGTCAGAGATCATTTCGTCCCAATGGGCAATCCATCCGACCGTTCGGCCCATGGCAAAGAGGGCGGTGAACATGTTGGTGGGGATGCCGAGTGCATGCAGCACGATGCCGGAATAGAAATCGACATTAGGGTACAGTTTACGGCTATTGAAGTACTCATCTTCGAGTGCAATCTGTTCAAGTTCGATGGCCAACTTGAAGAGGGCGCTGTCATGGAGATCCAGAGCATCCAGCACTTCATGGCAGGTTTTTCTCATCAGCTTGGCGCGGGGATCAAAATTTTTGTAGACCCGGTGTCCAAAGCCCATCAAACGGAATGGATCGTTTTTATCCTTGGCCTTTGCTAGGAACTCTGGAATCCTCGAGCTGTCGCCAATCGTCCGCAGCATATGGAGAACGGATTCATTGGCGCCGCCATGGGCGGCCCCCCACAGGCAGGCTATCCCAGCGGCAACACACGCATAGGGATTGGCGCCACTGGATCCTGCGACCCGAACCGTGGAGGTCGAGGCATTTTGTTCATGATCGGCGTGGAGGATCAGGATACGGTCGAGAGCCCGGACCAGGACGGGATTGGCCGCATAGTGATCGCAGGGCGTGGCGTGCATCATCCGTAGAAAGTTTTCCGCATATCCCAGCTGATTCTGTGGGTACATAAACGGCATGCCGGTGCTGTATTTGTGGCACATAGCAGCAATCGTTGGCACTTTGGCGATGAGGCGGATAGCCGCCATCTCTCGATCGGCTTTGGATCTGATATCGAGCGCTTCATGATAGAAGGCCGACAGAGCACCGACGACACCGACCATGATGGCCATGGGGTGTGCGTCGCGCCGAAAACCTTTGAAAAAGTTGGTGAGCTGGTCGTGGACCATCGTGTGCATCGTGATCTCATGCTCAAAGGCCTTTTGGGCCTCGGGCGTTGGGAGCTCACCATGGAGGAGTAGATAACAGACCTCAAGAAAATCCGAGGTCTCGGCGAGTTGTTCTATGGGATACCCTCGGTATAAAAGAACGCCTTCCTCGCCGTCGATAAAAGTGATTTGAGACCTGCAACTGGCCGTTGAATTAAAGCCAGGGTCATAGGTGAATTTTCCAGTCTCTTTGTAGAGACTCTGGACGTCAATGACTTCGGGTCCCATCGAGCCGGTGTGAATCGGCAGCGAACAAAGGGTTTGCTGTTGATCGGACAGGCAAATGGTATTCGGGCTCGGCATGGTGTTTCCCTCGGGTGTCATCAACAAATCGACATGGATGCTGGCTTAAAAGGGCCTTATTTGGCGATCCCCTTTTCGCACAGCGTATTTTTAACTAGCACGATTCAGGCCGAACCATCACTGTCTCTTAAAACTTGTTTTTGGGGCTCGTAACTGTTCCCCTAAATCTGCACTTATCTATGAAAATATCAGCTTTTCTCCTGAACCTTCAGCCATTGAATGATGGCCTCGCGGATCATCTCGGAGACTTTTCGCCCTTGGGACACTGCCTTCATCCTCTCGATGAGTTCGACAGGCAAGTAAATTACGGTCCTCTTTCTTTCGTTCATTGTTATGTATAATAAGAGCCAATAAAGTACCTATTGTACTT
>JBEIRQ010000031.1:0-11014 GCA_040375885.1 Methylococcus sp. | reverse complement strand
GGGCCTTGAAAAAGAAGGGGATGAAGAGCCGCAATAGTGGCACCCAGAAGTGACTGCCTTGGGGGGGCAAACAGGGACACCGCCATGAACCCCCATATTCAAAGCCATCACGCCACAATGTTAGGCCTGATGGCTTTTTCTCATCGGATGACATAGAGACCTTTAGCATGAACAAACTGATGAAACCCCACCCGATGGGATTCAAAGACACCTCACCCAGCGGCCCCAATTTCCGGCAGTGGACCCTCAGGGGTTTGGGGGTGTTGCTTTCCCTCACCGTGACTTCGGCCGCGGCCGTGTCTCCGACTCCCCATAAGACCTCACCCGTTGCGTTTTCATGGTTCTACAAACCTCCGGCTGACGGGACCCCAACAGACAAGCTGTCCACCAGTTTTCATCGGTTCATTCTGACCCGAAATGATGAAGATATCCGCGATCAATTGAAGTTGGGGCATCCTAAAACCCCGATCCTTCAATACGTCAGAATGGATGCCATCGAGGATCCTTGTGATGGACATTGTCCCTGCACCAATGAACCCTGGAAAAATCAGGTCGCATGGAATGCGGGGGATTTTTGTGCCATCCAGAAAGAACATCCCGATTGGTTTTTGAAAAACAAGCTGGGGAAACCGATTTATTTCATCAGCGGCGAAAAGCGGCATGTTTGGATGGATCCGGCTCACGAGGGCTGGCAACAATTCTGGCTTTCACGGGTCAAAGAGGCCCAGGAAACCTGGGGCTGGGAGGGGGTCTTCCTGGATAACGTTCAGGCAAGCCTTGGGCAATTTCAAAAAGACCAGATTGAACTTCAAGACTACGCCCATGATGAGGGCTTCCAGACCGCGGTGAAGTCCTTTCTCGAGCACATCAAGAGCGCCTACTTTTCGCCCCAAGGTCGACCCATAGAAGGCAACATCATCTTCCTTCCCTTTGATAACGAAAAGACCACTTGGTCGAGCTATATCACTCATCTCGATGGTGCCATGCTGGAGGATTTTGCCGTGGGTTGGCAGTCGGGTGCCTTCATGAGTTCGGAGCGCTGGCTTGACCAGCTAGAAAGCATCGAAGCCTCGCAACAATCCGGTAAGTGGGTGACTCTGGTCTCGCAAGGCAACCAGGATGATCAGGAACGACAAACGTTCGCCTTAGCCTCCTATCTCTTGGTGGCTGATGGGCTGGCCAGCTTCCGCTACACGAATAGTCGCGGAAACTATAATGAGTTTTGGTGGTACGACAACTACCAGAGTGCTAAAAACCTTGGATCACCCATCGATTCCAGAACGTTCAAGAACGGCCAGTGGGAACGTACCTTCGAACATGGTCGGGTCAGCGTTGATCCCATCAGCCACCAAGGAAAGCTGCTGCTGGACGTCGCTTTGGCCGCCGACACTAGCCACCCAAGGCCTCGATAATGAAGGGGCAACAACAGTCCCCTCCGGGCTTGCATCCGCCGTTTCATCGCTTTGATCACTGGAGAGAGGGACTCTCTTCCTCGAAGAAGGCTTGAGCGCCCCCCTAAGCCAAGGGCCGCGACCCTAGAGAACGGAATACACCTTGTAGAAAGGGCTCATCTCGGGCCCTTCAGGGATGAGCCACATCCGCCGACTCCACTTCAGCCACCCCAAAAGGGCCATCCATCCCATAGAGGGTTCGGCCTTAAAAGTCCCTCTCGCTCCGACAGAAGCCACCGGTTTCCGATGTCCTCGGGGTTTCAGGACCACTTGAAAGCGTAATTCGAGCGCAACCCTCCCTGCGCTTAGGAGAAAAGCCCTGTTGATCACCCGCCATCAACGGGTTCCCGCGCATCGACTGAAGAATTCCACTCGATCGCGCTCCGTGTAGGGATTTAGCAGTAGGTTTTTATACCAATAGCATAACCACTAACCATAACTTAATAATGCACTAAAGATTGAATAGAAAGATACTGAAAAATAAGCCTAAATTTATAGTCATTCTAGAGAAGTTAAAAAACGTTTTTGGAGTAAACCATGGATACCATAGAAAGACGACTGATAAACTTGGTTATTCTGATATTTGTATTTCTCAGCCTGCATCAGATTATCCCTCCAGAGAGAGAGATCAAGCTCTATCTACTTTTATCTTTATTGGGATTAACCGCGGCCCTTGTGCCTCTGGTATTTCATATCGATTGGCAATTCCACTTTCGCGCACTCGCCAGTTTATTAGCAGGATCATCGCTTGCGCTCTTCTGGATTGATCCAAGATCACAGCCCATATGGAGTTACGACTCTATCGCTCCAACCCTCCTTGAAACGATACTTCTGATCAGCATTTTGTATCTATCACAAAGACTATCCTCTGAAATCCGTTCAATCATAGGAAAGCCCTACGACCCGCGACAAACGAATCGGGATAACCCCATTAAGACATTGCATGATAGTTATCAGGAGTTTGAGAAAGAACTCTCAAGAGTTCGGCGTTACAACCGATCATTGGGACTCATTGTTATTGAGCCTTTAGCACCAGAGGCTACCGCTAAGGACGCCCAGTCTTTTCCCATTCACCCCATCGTCTCACGTGGGCTGTTGATGAGGACAATCGGTGAGTTCCTCGTCACCCACGCACGAAACGCCGACCTGATCGCTGAAGACACCCTGACCCAGCGCATTGTTTATCTCTGCAGTGATTCTGGATCTCACGACATCGAATTGGCCGCAGAACGCCTTTCAACCCTTCTTAAAGAGACTCTCAACCTCCCGGTCCGAAAAGGGTTCGCTGTCTTTCCGGAGGATGCCGTGACCCTCGATCAACTCCTCAGCGTTGCTCACCAGCAACTGGATGGCATCAAAGCGACGAGTAGCCTAAGCCTTCATCACCCTAATCTAGAGAACATCCATGAAGCCACATAAATCCATTACGAACTTACGGGCTGAGAAAGTGATCCCCTCCTTCGAGAAAAGTGAGGGTTTTCTCCTCACCATATCGATGGATCAAGAAGCTTCTTTCACCCACATTCATAGCAAGCCCTCCCCAGAAACATCAAGCCCAAAAGCCTCGCCCAGGAAAAGAAGCCATTCATCGGCCCCCTTGGTCGTCATGCTGTCGCTATTGCTGCTGGGGCATTGCAGATGGTCCTCAGCAAATCCGGTCACCGATGAAAATGCATTGGCAGGAACGCTCTCTGGCTGGTCCGATTGGGATGCCCAAAATCGTCTGATTGAAGCCTATGCGAGCGAAGCCAGTCTCTTACCCGGAGCGGCCTTACACCTTCACGTCAGCACCAAGCCAACAGCAAGCTATCGAATCGAAATCTATCGGATCGGCTGGTACCAAGGCAATGGGGCGCGGCTCATGGCCTGTATCCCCACCTGCCAAGGGTCCATATCAACACCAGGTAAGACCCAAGCCATGCCGACGGCAGATCCGGTTACAGGCTTACTGGATGCCAACTGGCCCACCACCGACACGGTGAATACCAACACCACTTGGGTCAGTGGCTACTACGTCGCAAAGATACGTCTTACCAGCGGAAGTTCGGGCGTTGCGACCGTTCCATTCATCGTCCTTGCAGCAGACACTCGGGCTAAGAATGCCCTGGTCCAGGTCCCCATCAATACTTGGCAGGCCTACAACAACTGGGGCGGTAAAAGCCTTTACGATAACAACAGTGTCGGTGGAAGAGCCTTTAAAGTCTCTTTTAACCGCCCTTATGCGCGGAATAATTGGAGTCTGTTTGACCATGAGATTCAGATGGTCCGCTATCTTGAGCGAGAGGGCTATGACATCGCCTATCAAACAGATCTTGAAACGCATAACAATCCAAGCACTCTAAATGCCTATGGACTGATCATGTCGATTGGTCATGATGAGTATTGGTCAAAAGGGATGCGCGATGGGTTTGAGGCTGCGCGCGATCAAGGCGTCAATCTGGCGTTCTTTGGCGCAAATACGGCTTATTGGCAGACGCGCTATGAAAATAGCGGTCGCACCGTGGTCGAATACAAAAGCGCAGCCCTTGATCCTGAACCAACTGCCAGCCTCAAAACCGATCAGTTTCGTTTACTAGCAACACCGCGTCCTGAGTGCCAACTCTTAGGTATTCAATACAATGAATCCAACTGGTCGATTACCGGCCCCTCGTTTTATCGTGATTACGCCGTGGATCAAGCCGCGATGGATGATCCTTGGTTTACCGGAACGGGTTTTTCCTCTCTCGATACGCTACCGCTCGCGGTGGGATATGAATGGGATACGCCGACTCCAGGGTGTAAGGTCCCCCAAGCCAAAGTCTTCTTCCATTATGCGGGTGGATCACTCGCTGAAAGCGCACAGGCATCTCGCTATGTAGCGCCCTCCGGTGCCAGGGTCTTTGCGGCGGGATCCTTGAACTGGAGTTGGATGCTGGATGATTGGTTCAGGACTGGCGACCCTGCAGGCCACTTGGCGGATAAACGCGCGCAGCAATTCACTCGAAACCTTCTGAACGATCTCCTTCAACGCACCCCACCTGCCCATTATCCGCCGGTGGCCATGTTCGACAGCGAAACGAAAGATCCCATCGTGGGCCGGCCCGCCACATTGACCGATCAATCCGTTGATCAGGATGGCTCCATCGTCAGCAGAGCGTGGGACCTTAACGGGGACGGCCAATTCAACGAAGGCATGTCGTCCAGCATCCAAATGGACTTTGAGGCCGCCGGCGTTTTCGATGTTGGGCTAAAAGTCACGGACAATGATGGCCTGACCGCCATTGTCAAAAAGCGCCTAATTGCAGTAAGTTCAGTGGTTCCCTTTGGAAACTTTTCGCTGAATCCATCGTTTGAATTAGGCACCAATGGCTGGTCTAGCTGGCAAGGTGTTCTTACATCATTCAGTGACAGCCATGCGGTCGATGCCAGCAACGTCGGTCACGCCACCTACCCGACCGTACAAGCATTCCCTTCCTTCACCATCAGCTCCACGGGAAGCGTGGTCAATCAGACGGTGGCAGGACACACCTATGTCGGCAATGCATGGGTTCGGGCCGGTACCCCGGCGTCGATCGGGAAGACCGTATCCCTTAAGCTCCGAGAAACGACGCCGGGAGGGGTTTTAGTCTCTGATACTGCAGGGGGGGTGGTCACGCTGTCGAGCGCAAGCATTTTTCAAAAGATCAATGTGATCAGCCAAGCGGGGCAATCAGGGAATCAGATGGATCTTCGCGTCAGTATGAACCCAGCTTTGCCGGGCGATGCCTTTGATGCGGATCTCCTGACCGTGATCGATACCTCGGTTACCGGCGGCAATAATCAGCCACCTCAAGCCGCGTTGACGGCGCCAACGGGACCCGTACCGGTGCTGAAACCGGTCACACTGACCAATACATCGACGGACCCTGATCCTAACAGTAGCCTTATGATTGGATGGGATCCCCATAGTACCGGCTTTTTCAATGAAGGTAGTGGACCCACCAGCAGCCTCATCTTCATGAAGCCTGGAACCTATCCAGTCGCTCTCAAAGTGACGGATGCCATGGGTGCCACCAGCAAGACGACTGGGGTCGTTAACGTGGTGAGCTGCCTTTTATGTCCAACAAATAATTTGACAACGAACCCGTCATTTGAAGTCTGGACCACCGGTTGGGTGAGCCAGGGGGGGATCATGCGTATTCCAGACAGCAACGCCGTCGATGGGGGCTTTGTGGCCCGGGCCAGCGGACAAAATGGCGGTGTCTTCACCCTTTTGGATTCGCCTAGGACGGTGACCAATACTATCGCCAACCATCGATACAAAGCGATGGTCTATGTCCGCGCCGGCGCACCCTCATCCGTTGGAAAATCCATCCAGCTCAAGGTCAGGGAGTGGGCAACGCCAACTGGGGGAACCGGAACGATCGTTAAAGAAACCTCGAGCCCACCAGTAACGCTGAGTAATAGCTTCCAAAGTCTCACCGTGATGGCGACCAGCCAGCAGGCAGGAAATCAGCTGGATATCAGGACCAGTCTCGGGTCCCCCACCCCACTGGACGTTTTCGATATCGATGCCTTCACGCTCGTCGACCTCGACCAATAAACCTAACCATTCAGTCGATCGACCGATTAATAAGGCGTCTGAAATGGCGCCCTTTGAATCAAGGAGACAGACCATGAATCCCATCAAGCTAGGAACCCCTGTTAGAAACATTCTGGGTTGGTGGAATCGGAGATACCAAAGCCTGAACCCTTGGGAGCTTTTGTTGGTTGCCGTTGTGTTGACGATGATTCTCCTGAGCCTTGGCTGCCAGACACATGATGGCGTCCCACCCGATATGTACTTCGCAGCCCCACCCCCTTCTACAACCAGACTTTCGGGCTATCGGATCGAACCCCATGACCAGCTGGATATCAAATTCTTTTATAGCCCAGACCTCAATGAAAGCGTGACCGTGAGGCCCGATGGGAAAATTTCATTGCAGCTGGTGGGGGCCATACAGGCTTCTGGACTATCACCCGAACAACTTCAGGTGCAACTCGAAGCGGAGTACTCAAAACACCTTCGGGCACCGCAAATTGCGGTGATTCTGAGAACCTTTACCAGCGAACAGGTCTTTGTCGATGGGGAAGTCAATCAGCCCGGCATGGTCGAACTCTTGCCAGGACTTTCTGCCTGGCAGGCCATTATCCGTGCCGGTGGCTTTAAGGACACGGCCACCAGGGAGGATGTTCTGGTCATTCGGATGGATGCCAGCAACAAACCAACCCCTTATCGGGTCGATCTTGGGTCGGAGAGTCTTGACCATAACCGTTCACTGATGGGACTCAGGCCGCATGACGTTATTTTTGTTCCAAAGACGGCCATTGCTGAAGCAGACAAATTCAGCAATCAGTACATCGAAAAGTTATTGCTGTTCAAGGGTTGGTATTTCAATCTCAGCCCGATTGGCCCCCTAACCAATTGAAACCCAAGAGCCCTCCCGAATACCCCGGAGGGTTCACCCAGCCATGGCTACTGCCATGGCTATCAGTCCTCTGATTCCTATGGGAACCAGTCCTCATCCATCAAAAAGAAGGGGCTTATTATGTTTACGAAACGAATAACCGCCGATGATGACCAACCATCAGTCTCACCGGACCGTCCTCACCCGACCCAAGAAGCAGGTTGGGAACAACCAAGGACTAACAGCCCTCCTCAGGATTCAAACGATGTCGCCTGGGTATCACGGATTGATCGACAACATTGTCTTTCGGGGGATGCCTATCTCAATGCCAAACGCGGTCTCGACCTCGCTTTGGTGATGGGATCAATGCCCCTATGGCTCCCTCTCCTCGCCGTCTGTCTCGGCTTGGTCACCTTAGAGTCCCCAACAACACCGGCCCTCTTCAGACAGCCTCGGACGGGCAAGGGTGGCATTGTGTTCGGGATGCTTAAACTTCGAACCATGGTACCCAATGCCGCGGCGCTCAAAAAGGAGTTGGCGCATTTGAATGAACTTCGGTATCCAGACTTCAAGATCAAGAACGACCCACGCATCACCCGAATCGGATGGCTGCTGCGCAAAACCAGTCTTGATGAACTCCCTCAACTGATCAATGTGCTTCGCGGCGAGATGAGCTTAGTGGGCCCTCGCCCAACCTCTTTCCTGAGGGAAACCTATGCGCCTTGGCATACCGAACGTTTAGATGTGACCCCCGGCCTTACGGGGCTTTGGCAAGTCTATGGGCGCGCGACGCTTGAATTTGATGATCGACTTCGCCTCGATATCCTCTATATCCGCTGTCGCTGTCTCACCCTCGATCTGCGCCTCATCTACCAGACCGTATGGAGTCTCCTTCAGAGGCGGGGGGCATACTGATGGCCACTCAAGAAGCTCCGATAATGAACCGGAAAATCGCCTACATCATGTCGCGTTTTCCTCACCTTCCAGAAACCTTCATTCTCCGAGAAATAGATAGCTTGGAGCGCCTTGGCTTCAAGCTTTCCCTTTACCCGCTGATCCTCCAGTCATCACCGATCGCTCACCAGGAGGTTAAGCCATGGATAAAAAGAGCCAGAAACACGCACTTTTTATCCTTTGCCTCCATCAAAGCCGCCCTAGACCTCTCGCGCTCAAAGCCCAACTTCTTGCCTGATCTGATGCGAGAGATCTTTCGTGAATATCGTCATAATCTTAAAAGTCTTCCCAAGGCGATCGCCTTGGTCCCTCAATCGATCTGGGCGGCAAATAAAATGTCCGAGGAAAAGATTGAGCACATCCATGCCCACTACGCCACTTTCCCGGCACTCGCAGCCTGGATTATCCATCGATTAACTGGCATTCCCTTCAGCGTGACCGTCCATGCCCATGACATCTTCGTAGAACAAACCATGCTGGCCCTCAAACTCCGTGAGGCGGCGTTTGTCGTCGCCATCTCCCAATTCAATCGGGCATATCTTGGACGGCATCTGGGGGAATGGATTCTTGAGAAGACGGAAGTCATCCACTGCGGGATTGAGCCTCATCTTTATCAAGGACGCACGGAGACTCAAACCTGCGAGTTAACCCCACTTCATATCGTCACCACCGGCAGTCTTCAACCCTACAAAGGTCAAGTTCATCTGATTCGAGCTTGCGCTATCTTGAAACAACGAAACATTCCCTTTCACTGTGTCATCATCGGTGGCGGCAGATTAATGCATGCCCTCAAAAAGGAAATTCATCGACATGAGTTAGAGAACGAGGTGCAACTTCTCGGCGCAAAACCTCAGAATGAAGTCGCCTCCCTCCTTCGTAAGGGGACCTGTTATGTCCAGCCCAGCGTCATTACGGCATCGGGCAAAATGGAAGGGATTCCGGTATCCCTAATGGAAGCCATGGCGGCAGGTCTCCCGGTCATTGCCAGCCGACTATCCGGCATTCCAGAATTAGTGCGGCCTGGAGAAACAGGCTTCCTGGTTCCTCCCGAGGATCCTGTCGCATTGGCTGATGGTCTTGCGTTTATTTTCCATCATCCCGCCGTGGCAAAAAGAACCGCTGAGAATGGCAGACGGTTCGTGGCGTCAACCTTTGACCTCAAAGCTAACGTCAGAAGCCTAGGCAACCATTTTGAGGCGATGATCGATCAGGGTCATGCGACTCGATTAGAGCCCTCGGGAGCCTAGATTGAAGTTTTGATAAAGGTGGCACAAGGCATCGACCGAATGGTCCACTGAAAAATCTGTCACGACCCGGCGTCTTGCCATAAGACCCAAGCGATAACGCAAGCTTTCATCTTGAAGCACCAGCAAGAGTGCATCTTTCAATTCAGAAATCGCATCTGGGGCAATCAAGATCCCATTGAGCAGATGGCTAATGACTTCCGAAGCCCCTCCAACATTGGTGACCACCGGTGCGAGACCCGAAGACATGGCCTCCAACATAGCAACCGAAAGCCCTTCAGCAGCCGAAGGCAGCACAAAAATATCCGATGCCTTTAAATAGGGTGTCACATCGTCGATGGCCCCCATCATCTGAACCCCTGGACCTGCCATGGCCTGTAATTCCGTCCATTGCTCCCCCGCTCCGAGGATCAGAAGCGTGGCATCAGGGCAGGCTGCCCTAATCAAAGGCCAAACCGAGAGCAGTTCGTTGACTCTTTTTTCAGGGACGAGTCGCCCCGTAAAAACAACAATCGGCGCATGCTCTGGGAGATTCAGCGAGATCCTTAACGCCCTCTTCTGAGGAGGCGGTAGCGGAGAATACTTAATCGTATCGACGCCATTTCGAATGTCGTGAAGCCTCGTCTTTTGGAAATGGGCCGACATCAGTTCATGACCTATTTCACGGCTGATCACGACTAAGGCTTCAACATTCTTACGAAGGGCATTCAAGCGATGGCCACCCCCAGGTCGTCCTTGCAAGCGTTGAATATCTCCCAGGGGACCTGAACGATGCGGCGTCACCACGAGGGGTATTCCCCAAAGAGCATGAGCCGCCAAAGCAACGGTTGCCGGCGAGATGAATTCATGGGCATGAAGGACATCCGGTTTCAACCGGGCGATTAACCTCACGGCTGACGCAACAAAGCAAACTGAAGCCACCGCCCTTGGTCCCCATGCAGGAAGGCGATGAACGGGAACGCCTTCAATGACCTCGAGAGGGGCTTCGCCTTTGACGCTTCGCGTCAGAATAACGACGTCAATACCTCGGTCCATCAGTCTGGCTGCCTGTGATCGCAACAGGGCCTGGGCACCGCCAATCAGAGGGTAGTAGTCATGAATTAACATGGCTACCCGAATCTTCACGCCAGAACCCCGACACCCATGGCGTTTTTCTGTCTACTCGTCGCTGCCCTTTTTTCAAAGGGGGATGAATAGTGATTTGGGCGGTGAGATATCGGGATATGGATCCTAGTCACAGGGCCAAGGTCCTGTCCAACACCTCCCGAAAAGCAATATCCTCGCCCACCCATGATTTTGACCTGATACATCGCCTGATCCGCCAAATGGATCAATGTTGCAGCATCCTCATCAATGGCTGGATAAAGGCAAACACCGATACTCAAACCATCAAACTGCGGTGTCTCTCTCTCTCTTTGACGAGGGCCATCAAGAAGTCTCCTAAGGATCTGTTCAACGTCCGCACATGATGAAACATCGGTTAATAAAAGACCAAACTCATCGCCTCCTAGGCGCGCTAGTGCATCGATATCACGAAGGGGATCACGGAGATCTTTGGCGAGTCCCTGGATCAGTTGATCGCCCACACCATGGCCAAACGAATCATTAATTCGTTTGAGGCCGTCGACATCGATGAAGCAGATGGCAAACCCTCTCAAGGTCTTTTGGGCAAGCGCTATTTCGAGTCGAATGCGTTCAAGGAAGATAAGCCGGTTTGGAAGACCTGTCAGCTGATCATGGGTTGCAAGATACGCCAGTCGTTCAAGATGTATTTGTCCGCCGCCGACGTCCCGACCGCGGGAGATAAAGTGGGTGGTTGCGCCAGATCCATCCTTGATAGGCTCTAAGATCTTTCTTTCGATGTAAAGAGAGCCATCGCGTTTGCGATTAATGAAGTCACATTGAAATTCGAGGCCCTTTTTGAGGTTCTGCCAGAGTTGTTGAAAGAATTCAGGCTCGG
>JBEIRQ010000368.1:0-2063 GCA_040375885.1 Methylococcus sp. | reverse complement strand
TTCAGGTTGCGGCCGATCGCTTTTCAGAACTAACCCTATGGAGCCGTATCCTCCTCACAGTGCTCTCGATTACCGCGAGCCTGAGTGGTCTTTTATTTGCGCAAAGCCGGATTAACACCGACTTTAGAGCCCGAAACCAGGTCGAAACAGTCGTTCGAATCTTTTTAATCGGCTGCGCCTTAACGGCCATCTTTACCACGATCGGCATCGTCCTATCCGTCCTCATCGAATCGATTCGCTTTTTTAACATGGTGCCCATCACCGACTTCCTGTTTGGCCTCAAATGGAGCCCACAGATTGCCATGCGGGCAGATCAGGCCGGGTCTTCAGGCGCATTTGGGGTGATCCCCCTCTTGACCGGCACCCTCCTCATCTCCATGGTGGCTCTCTTGGTCGCGGTTCCGATCGGGCTCCTCGCCGCGATTTATCTATCAGAATACGCAAGCCCCAACTTCAGAGCGATCGCGAAACCCCTCATCGAGATTCTTGCAGGCATCCCGACCGTGGTTTATGGCTTCTTTGCGGCCTTGGTGGTCGCCCCGTTTCTTAGGAACATGGGCGCCGAGATTGGCCTTGAAATTTCATCCGAAAGCGCCCTAGCCGCAGGCTTGGTGATGGGGATCATGATCATTCCCTTTGTCTCCTCACTGTCAGATGACTTCATCAACGCGGTCCCACAGTCACTCAGAGACGGTGCCTATGCCTTAGGCGCCACCCAGTCGGAAACGATCCGCCAGGTGGTGATCCCTGCGGCTCTTCCAGGGATTGTGGGGGGGATTCTGCTCGCTGCCTCTCGAGCGATCGGAGAAACGATGATTGTGGTGATGGCCGCTGGCCTGAGTGCCAACCTCACCCTGAATCCTCTGGCCGCTGTGACTACGGTCACCACACAAATCGTGACCCTCCTGGTGGGCGATCAAGAATTTGATAGTCCGAAGACCCTAGCCGCCTTTGCGCTGGGTCTCATCCTCTTCATCCTGACGCTATGCCTCAACATCATGGCCCTAAGGATTGTCCGCAAATACCGTGAACAATATGAGTGATCAAAACCCAAGAGGGCATACCCTCGACATCGTCATGGCCGGGCTCTCAAAGCGCCGCAATGCCGAGAAACGGTTTCGGTTTTTTGGTCTGGCCTCGATCGTGGTGGGACTCGTCTTTCTTTTAGTCCTCTTCATCAGCATTATCGGCAACGGTTATTCGGCCTTTACCTACTCCAATGTCGCTCTCGACATCACCTTTGACCCCGCGGTGATTGATCCTGAAGGCCAGCGGAACCCCGCGGCTTTGGCTGCTGCCGACTACGACACCTTATGGAAGGCGTCCCTTTTGAAACTCTTTCCACAGGTGACGGAACGCCAAGAGAAAAGGGCGCTGAATGCCTTTATGGGCTTCTCAGCGGACAAGCGCCTCAAAGACATGGTGACAGAGGACCCCACACTGATTGGTACCACGAAGACTGTCTGGCTTCCGGTGGATGACACCGTTGATCTTCTATTCAAAGGCAAGCTTGGAAATGAAGAGGAACTGAACGAGCGGAACCAGCATTACCAGAACTGGATCAGCACGCTAAAAGATCAAGACCGGATCCATTCATCTTTCAACCGGGAATTCTTCACTAACGGCGATTCGAGGGAGCCTGAGGCGGCCGGCATCTGGGGCGCCGTTGTCGGCTCCGCGTTCACCCTCCTGATCACGATCGGCCTTTCACTTCCTATTGGAATTGCTGCCGCCATCTATCTTGAAGAGTTTGCCCCAAGAAATCGCTGGACCGACTTGATTGAAGTCAATATCAACAATCTTGCCGCAGTCCCCTCCATTGTGTTCGGCCTTTTAGGCTTGGCCGTTTTTATTAATTTCTTTGGGCTTCCAAGATCCTCCCCCCTCGTCGGCGGCCTGGTTCTGACCCTGATGACGCTTCCGGTTATTATCATTGCCAGTCGTTCCGCCCTCAAATCGGTCCCCCCTTCGGTTCGGGAGGCCGCCCTCGGCATTGGCGCCTCTCCGGTACAGATGGTGTTCGATCACGTGCTACCCTTAGCACTCCCTGGTATCCTGACCGG
>JBEIRQ010000265.1:0-2993 GCA_040375885.1 Methylococcus sp. | reverse complement strand
GTCATCCACTATTGGGTGGATCTTGAGGGTCGGGAAGGCGGGAATTGGGCCTGAGCGATATGACCCATTTCTTTATTGTGACGGGCGATTATTAAGATTTAACTCCCTGACTTTAAAGCAAATATACCATGGGCTTATTTATTGCATATCGAATGGTTACTGTCGAGACGTGATGCAAGCAAATCACCAAAGAAAGACCGGACCCTTTTGAAATAAAATGTTGAATTGAGGGCATGCAATGAAAATAAACAAATTAGTGGCGAGATCTTCGGCCTCAGTTGCTCTTGTAGCGCTTTTTTTCTCGAGCGCAGCATTTGCGCACAACACCGGTGGATATCTTGGGACTTCGCCGGTCGCGGCTGATAAATTCGTCATCAGCTGCGACGGTGGGAACAGTTCAACCCGGATGGTGACAGCCCTGCAAGACTTTCTTCCGGTCAATGGACCCATTTTGAGCATCACGGTCGAAAAAGATGGGGCCTCTGTCACCTCGGTTGAAGTTAAAAATCGAGACGGCAAGTACAGTCCTCTTGTCGAGCTCCGAGGGGGCGAAGGCGTGTATGTTTTTACCATCAAGAAGGCGAAAGGAACTGCGGCGGCACTCAAGCGAAAGATGGTCTACGATGCCCAGTACCACTGCATGACAGGGGAAGTTCATACGGATACCAGTGACCCGATTTTTCAGCAAAACGGCTAATTTCGGGCCTTCATAAGGCCGAATGCATTTCGCTTCAACCCCACGCGTCCTTGAGGGATTCGGTGGGGTTTAACTGTTATGACGCTATGGATCTTTGATCATGAAAAATCGTGCATCTCGCACTGGTGGCTTACCTTTGGTGGTTATTCACGGCACAGTCTTTGTTACCGGAGCTGCCGTAATGTTGCTGGAGCTTTTGGGAACCCGGGTGATTGCCCCCTTCTACGGGACCAGTCTTTATGTCTGGTCCGCCTTGATTGCTGTCACGCTCGTTGCACTTTCCGCCGGTTATTACTTTGGTGGATTTCTTGCTGATCGCTATGGCCAAAGACTGTTCGTCTGGATTCTTGCTGCGGCAAGTCTCGGAATTTTCATGATTCCGATTGCCGACGCGCACGTCTTGATGATGACCGATTCGCTTGGGTTGCGCCTCGGCGCGCTTCTCAGTGCTTTTATTCTCTTCATGCCCGCCCTCGTGGCGCTGGGAATGACTGGACCTGTTGCTGTAAAGGTCGGAACAAGTCATCTTGAGGATCTCGGAGTTTCGGCGGGAAGGCTTTATGCGGTCAGCACGCTTGGGAGTGTTGTAGGAACATTTTTGCTGGCTTACTTGCTGTTCCCCTCGTTTGGAACCAACAGCATATTGTTGACGCTGGGGTCTTTGTTGCTGCTGGTTGCAATCATCCACGGCTTGATTGGTCCATCGCAGAAGCAGAGCTTCGTGATTTTAGGTCTTGCGGTTGCTCTGGGGCTCTTAGCTTTCATCGATCACGTCTTGGGTCAGGATGTTTTAAGCCCTAAGGGTTTTAACGTGATTTCCGAACGAGAGAGCCTTTATGGGAAAGTGAGGGTTATTGATAATCCGATGCAGGATATACGACTGCTGTCCTCAGATGCTTCGGTGATCGGCGCGGCCTCCATCGGGACCGGTCTCAATCGGCTGACTTACCAACAAATTGTCGGCTTATTGCCCCTTATGCGTTCTGGGATGAGTCAGGCCCTGGTGATTGGCCAAGGCGCAGGCCATATGGCGAGTGATCTTTTTGTCAACCACCATATCCAGGTTGACACCATTGAGCTTGATCCCGCGGTCGCCGAGGCAGCTGACCGCCATTTTGGGTTCGTACAAAGTGGGCAACAAAGAATTGGGGATGGACGCTACGAAGTGAGGAAGCTGAGGGGTCCCTATGACCTAGTCATCCATGATTGCTTTACAGGGGGATCCGAACCGACGCACCTTTTGACCCGTGAAGCGCTGCTCGATATCAAGCGGATACTCAGCGAAAATGGCGTGATGGCTGTTAATCTTGTGGCCTTCAAATCGCCTGATGCCAATCTTCCCTTAAGGTCTGTAGTAAAGACAGTGTCTTCTGTATTCAGTCAGGTGAGGGTCTATCGTTCAGAGCCTGATCACGATTTTAACGACTTTATTATTCTGGCGTCGGATCAGTCCTTGGAGATGAAAGGGAGAAAGCTAACAGCCTCAATGCTTGGCTGGCTCCATGACCGAGAAACGAAGCTTGAGTTTGATTCGGGGATATTGATTACCGACGACTTCAATCCGCTCGAATCGCTTCAGGTCAAAAAATCAGAGCACTATCGTCAACAGGTGGCAGAGTGGCTGGGTCCTGAAGTTTTGCTGGACTGAAGATCATCGAGCGTGAGGGAGAGTTGCGGTGCTTGTGCTGACTAACGACGATTGATAAGCGTCCCAGTGTGCGCACCTGAAGCGGACTCACAATGGTAGGTAAAACCATAAACCATGGTGCCTTTGAGTGTGCTGTCAGCTTGACTAGTCTTCGACTTCGCCTTGCTTATGGTCATGATGTATTCCCCATCGCCAGCACTCAGGGAAGTCCCGGGGCTTCGGATCCTGTCCCCTGACTTGGGGTCTATGGTCGATGCTTCGAGACCATTTTTGGATAAGGTTGCCATGACGCCAAACTTCCTTCCTGGCGTACTTGCTTTAACATCGAAATAGACGTCAGAGCCAATGCCATTTCCATCGTCGAAGCAGGTGATGAGCCAGCTTTGTTTCGCATAGGGGGAGGAGGGTAACGCACCACCCTGCTCATGGGCTAAAGTCAATCCGCTCGGGCCGATAAGGATGCTAAGGGCGATGCTTTTGATCGAAATGTGTAGGTTCTTCATGGACATTCTCCTGATCCCGACATGAGGGCCACCGGGTGCCCATTCTATACAAAAAAGGGGGGCTAAGCCCCCCTCGTTCCAGCAAGTTAGCCTTGATGATTATTTGCCTTTAGTCCAGCCCGGGAAGGGAAGACCGTTTTCGATT
>JBEIRQ010000293.1:0-2742 GCA_040375885.1 Methylococcus sp. | reverse complement strand
GGCCACATCTTCAGGGCTTTCACCCGCCTCAATCGCTCCAGCTACCGTTTCAAGGAGCCAAGGAATGGCCTTGGACCCGACCGCCCCGATCCGAAACTGTTCGATGAGGAGAATCTCACCCCTCTGGGGGTCGTAAGGGAGGACCGCCACGCAGTGACCACGATGAAACAGTTCCCGAATCAAAGGATCACTCCAGCCCCCTTCAAAGGTGGAATGCCGGAGATGGTAGCGGGTTAGATTAAAGAAACCCCGGTAAACCGGGGTCTCATCAAGAATCTTAAATTCAAGCGCCAAACGTTGAGGCCCTAGTGGGGAACGCTGAGGCGCTCTGAAAGGCCTTCCATGAGGACATTCCCAACCGTCGCGCCCATCTTTCGGGTCAGCCGATCAAAGACATTTTCTTCAGGATTAAAGATCATCATGGTCTTCGCCTTCAGGACCTTCTCAGCCACCGTCCGGTCATCCCCGACCTCATCAGAAAGCCCAAGGGTAATGCTTTCAGCGCCCGTCCAGATTAATCCTGAGAACATGTCAGGGGTTTCCTTTAATCGCTCGCCACGACCTAACTTCACCGCATCGATAAACTGGCGATGAACTTGCCCCAGTACTTTTTGCATATGCTCTTTCGCGACCCCATCAACAGGAGCAAAAGGGTCCAGGAGCGCTTTATGCTCCCCCGCCGTCATGATGCGGCGCTCAACACCCCACTGCTTCATGGCATCAACAAACCCAAAGCTCCCCATGATGACCCCAATCGATCCCACCACACTGGCATTATTGACAAAGATTTTGTCCGCCGCCGAGGCGACGTAGTAGCAGCCAGAGGCACACATATCAGAAATCACCGCGACAATGGGAAGATCAGGCTTTTGTTGCTTAATCCTCCGAATCTCATCATAGACATAAGCCGATTGAACTGGGCTCCCACCCGGGCTATTCATTCGAAGCAGAATGCCTTTCGTTTTCTTATCCTCGACGGCCTCACGAAGGCCATCAATAATATTATCTGCGCTCGCGGGTTGTCCTGGCGCAATGACACCCGCCACATCAATGACGGCGGTGTGTCCTTCGCCATCTTCGGCGATTTCCTTAAAGGGCTTGGCCGCCATAAAAAGGCCCACACCGAGATAAATCGCAAACAGGGATTTAAAGAAAATGCCCCAGCGTCTCGCGCGGCGCTGCTCTTCAATCGAGGCTAAGAGGACTTTTTCAATGATCTGCCGCTCTGAGCCTTGAGCCGCGTTTGATGAAGATTCTAAAGGGTCTCTTGGAGACTGGTTCATGGGATTCTCGTCTTGAAATAGGTCAAAAGGTCTACCGTCTGTTCGAGACAGGCGAGCGGCTGAAGTTCCAACAATTCATCCCGGGTATTGGCCCCGGCAGCGACGGCCACGGCATCCACACCGGCATTACGCGCCAAGTGAAGGTCATGCAGCGAATCCCCGATCAATAAGGTCCTCCTCGGAGTCACTTGAAACTCACTCAAAAGCTCCTCGACCATCATCGGGTGGGGTTTAGAGGCCGTTTCATCCGCGCAGCGGGTCGCATGAAACATCGTCGTGAGCCCGGTTGCAACCAGCATGGGATCAAGCCCCGAGCGGGCCTTACCGGTTGCTACCGCGAGTTTGAAACCTTCTTCCCGCAATTGAGATAAAAGACCAGGAACGCCCTCAAACAATGATAAGTGTTCCAATGAGCGGCTGTGGTAGTGCTTTCGATAATGGCCCATGAGGGTATCAATCGCCGCTTTTGGCTGACCCGGAAATAAGGTATCCATGGCCTCACCGAGACTCAAGCCAATCACCGAACGGGCCTTAGCCCTTGGGGGAATGGGAAGCGAAGCGGCCTCAGCAGAGACCTCAAGACATTCAACGATCCACCCAATGGAGTCGCACAAGGTCCCATCCCAGTCAAAGATCAACAGGTCGTAATGATGTCTCACCGCGGCAACCCCTTCAACACCTCAAGAAGATCGGGATCAAGAGGGGCCTCGATGGTGACGGGTTTCTGCGTCTTCGGGTGTAAGAAGGTGGTTTCTTTGGCATGAAGAAATAATCGCCTCAAGCCCAACGTTTTGAACTGTCGATTCACCATCTCCTGACCATAACGCTCATCGCCTAGGAGAGGGTGCCCAAGGTGAAGAGCATGCACTCGAATCTGATGCGTTCGTCCCGTGATCGGTCGCGCTTCGACCAACGTCGCCTCTCGAAAGAGATCAAGGCGCTTAAATTCGGTCATCGCCGCCTTCCCATCGCGGGCCACCCTGACCATCCGCTCGCCGCTCTGGAGAACATTCTTTTTGAGGGGTGCATCGACCATGATTTTTTTCTTCGCCCACTGACCGGCGATCAGAGCCAGATAAACCTTGTTGACGTCATCCTCTCGAAACTGGGTATGGAGCGATTTTAGCGCACTGCGCTTTTTAGCAATCAGGAGACAACCGGAGGTTTCACGATCAAGACGATGAACGAGTTCCAAAAATTTCGCGGTCGGCCGAAGCTCCCTTAGGGCTTCAATAACCCCATAGCTCAGCCCGCTCCCCCCATGAACCGCCATCCCCGAGGGTTTATTCAGAACCAAAAGATCCTCATCCTCATAAAGAATGCGTGGTTCAATCCGTGATCTTAGGGCTTCTGTGGGTAATTGAGTGGCATCCCGCTCAGCGACACGGACAGGGGGTACCCTCACCCTATCACCCGCTTCAAGGCGGTCTTGAGCCTTCACCCGACCCCCATTCCGCCG
>JBEIRQ010000106.1:0-6009 GCA_040375885.1 Methylococcus sp. | reverse complement strand
TGCTCCGGAACTTAAGGAGAGCATGATGGTCTCGCCTTATCGCTCAAGGCGCTTTGGGACCACCCTGAGGCCTTTTGGATGGATGGGTTATGGCCACCATTTCACGCTCAATCCATTCCTCTGCTTGTTGATTGATTTCAGCGGCGGAGAGTGCGGACCCATCCAAAAGAGGCCCAAGGACAATCTCGATCTGACCGGGATACTTCATGAAACCGTTCTTGGCCCAAAATTCTCCCGCGTTATGCGCCACCGGGATCACGGGGCATGCCGCTCTTTGGGCCAACATGCCCCCACTGGAGCCATAGCGCCCACGGGCGCCAGGAGGAACCCGAGTGCCCTCCGGGAACAAGACAATCCAGCGGCCATCATGAATACGCTCCGCTCCAACCCGAAGAATCTGTTTCAACGCCTTCGCCTTGGCTGCCCGGTCAATAGCAATCGGCTCAAGAGTAGCCATCGCCCAACCCCAGAAGGGAATCCGAAGCAATTCCTCTTTGAGGATAAACACGACGGGGGGGAAAATGACCTGGAGCACCAAGGTTTCAAACGCCGACTGGTGCTTGCATAAGATGAGGCCGCTGTGACCTTGTGGAATATGCTCCCGGCCCCTGACTGAATAACGAAGTCCGCAGACCACTCGAAGCACCCAAAGATTAAACCGCACCCAAAGATTGGCGGCGCCGTAGCGAACCCTAAAGGGGGCAGGCCACAAAACCAGCATCATGGGGCCGAGAATCAAGGTCGAGAGAATTTGCCCCAAGAGATAGATCAATGAACGAACCGCGATGACCCACTTAGTCATGACGATTTAGGATTGAAAGAGCGGCTTCATAAAGATTACTAAAGACAGGAAGATCAAGGTTTGGATGCAACTTCAAGGTTCTCTCGCCTTTACCGGTTTCAACCAGCATCGGGGCCGCACCGACCAATCGGGCCGCCTCAAGGTCCCGAAAAGAGTCACCGATCGCGGGAACACCATGAAGATTCACCGAGAAGTCTTCTGCCATCCGAAGGTACAGCCCGGCCTTAGGCTTCCGGCACTCACAAAAATCCTCAGGCCCATGGGGGCAATGATAAATGGCCTCGATTCGACCACCCCGAGCCTCGACTTCCCGAACCATCTTGGCATGGATCTCCCGAAGAACCGCTTCATCGAAATACCCCCGGGCAATAGCAGACTGGTTCGTAATCACCACCAGCCGGTAGCCATTTCGGGTCAATAGTTCGATCGCCTCAAGACTCCCAGGAATGGCCTCCCACTCTTCCGGCGACTTGATATAGTCATCCGAATCCTCATTGATCACCCCATCACGGTCGAGAATCACCCATTTCATTGATCTGCTCGACAACGGTCTAGTCCTGAAGCTTTGAAATATCGGCAATATCGAGGAAGAGGCCTTCAATCATCGCAAGAAGCCCAAGCCGGTTTTGCCGGACCAAAGGATCCTCGGCCATGACCATAACCCCATCAAAGAACGCGTCGACGGGCCCTTTAAGGGCGGCCAAAGATCTCAGGGCCTCGGTGTAGTTCGCTCCTTTGAGGAGGGCATCGATCGATACCCGGGCGTCTCTCGCCGCGGCCAAAAGAGCCTGCTCTGGGGCTTCAAGAAGGCTTGAGGAATCGACTGATCCAGCGACTTCTTCCGTCTCGTTCTTTTTGAGAAGATTCCGGATGCGTTTATTGGCCGCGGCAAGACTTTCAGCCTCGGGAAGATGGCGAAAGGCCTTCACCGCCTCCAGCCGCTTCATGAAATCCAGAAGACTCGAAGGCCTCACCGCGAGGACCGCCTCAAATTCATCAGGACGGGCCCCCTGCTCAAGACAATAACCCCTAAGTCGCTCGAGAATAAACGTCTCCACCAACTCCAGCGTCTTCTCGCGATCAAAGTCATGCTTTAGGGCTTGAAGGGCTGAAGCGAGCAACGGGCGTAATGGAAGATCGATGCGAGACTCAATCGAGAGTCTGATGACCCCCAGCGCAGCCCGCCTTAAGGCATAAGGATCCTTGTCCCCCGTAGGGATCAGTCCAGCACTAAAAATACCCGTCAGCGTATCGATTTTTTCGGCTAAAGCGAGCGTCTGACCCAGCGCTGATGCCGGCAAATCACCCCCCGACACTTTAGGAAAATACTGTTCCTCGATGGCTTCGGCAATCTCCCTCGGCTCCCCTTCTGCAAGCGCATAATATCGGCCCATGATGCCCTGAAGCTCCGGAAATTCTCCCACCATCGCCGTGAGGAGATCCGCCTTGGCAAGCCTTGCCGCCCGAGCGAGAAGATCGCCATCTTGACCGAGATCTTTGGCCATGGCCCGGACCAAAGCCGCCACCCGCTCCGTCTTTTCAAGCAGTGAGCCCAAATTTTTCTGGAAAGTCACCTGAGCAAGATCTTCTACACGGCTCAGCAAGCTTCTCTTCCGATCCTGATTCCAGAAGAATTCGGCATCAGAGAGTCGCGGTCGAACGACCCGCTCATTGCCTTCCCGAACCGTTTCGATCCGGGTACTGTCGATGTTACTGAAGGTAATAAAGTAAGGGAGTAGCTCTCCGCCTGGCCCCCGAACCGGAAAATACTTCTGATTGGCCTGCATGGTGGTGATCAGCACTTCAGCAGGGAGCACCAGAAACTGGGGCTCGAAACGGCCAAGGACCGTGACGGGCCATTCGACCAGCGCAGTGACTTCATCGAGCAGCTCAGGGTCAATGACCGCCACCCCGCCGACCGACGCCGCGGCCTCTTCGGCTAAATGACGAATCTTTCCTTGGCGCTCATTAAAATCCGCCATCACGAAACCTTGTTCAAGAAGGCTTCGGACATAATCCCCTGAAGACCTAAGCGAGATCGACCCGATGCCATGAAACCGGTGTCCCCGGGTGAGGCGATCGGCAGCCACCCCCAAAATCTCAGCCGGCACCACCTCCTCGCCCATGAGGAGGACCACCCAGTGCACGGGACGGACGAATTCGGCCGTCCCATCACCCCAGCGCATCCGTTTAGCGATCGGCAGGGCCTGAAGGGCCTCTCCTAAGATGCCGGGAAGAATCGCAACCGTCGCCACGCCTTTAAGCTTCTGCTGCACGGCCACCCAAGCCCCCTTGTCTGTTTCAAGGGTGATCAGCTGATCCAACGTCGCGCCCGCACTTCGAAGAAATCCTTCAAGCGCCTTGCTGGGGGTGCCATCGGCGGCATAGGCTGCACTTTGAGCCGGACCACGACGCTCGATATCCTGATCTGGCTGAGCCAGGGGAACCCCCTCTATGATGAGGGACAACCGTCTTGGCGTTGCAAAAGGCGTGATCGAGGTAAAACTCACCCCGGCCCGTTTGAGACCCTCTGAAACGCCTTGGGTGAGGGCACGACTCAGGGTCAGGAGAGACTTTGGAGGTAATTCTTCCGTCCCCAATTCAAACAGCACATCACGGGTTTCACTCATGGGGGGCACCCTTCTCATTTAGCATAGGAAACCCAAGGGACTCCCGGCGGTTGTAGTAAGCCTCGGCGACCGAGCGGGCCAATTCGCGCACTCGGAGAATAAAACGTTGCCGCTCAGTGACCGAAATGGCCTTTCGGGCATCCAGAAGGTTAAAGGCGTGCGAGGCTTTTAGAACCATTTCGTACGCGGGTAGCGGCAGATCAAGGCCAATCAACCGTTTAGACTCACTCTCGTAGGTATCAAAAGCCCCGAACAGAAACGTGGTATCGGCATGCTCAAAGTTGTAGGCCGACATTTCAACCTCATTTTGATGGTAGACGTCGCCGTAGGTGACAACACCCTGAGGGCCCCGCGCCCAGACCAGATCAAAGACACTCTCACAGGCCTGCAAGTACATCGCGATGCGCTCAAGACCATAGGTGATTTCACCGCTCACCGGCCGGCAATCAATACCCCCGACCTGCTGGAAATAAGTGAACTGGGTGACTTCCATGCCATTGAGCCACACTTCCCAACCAAGGCCCCAAGCACCGAGGGTTGGCGACTCCCAGTTGTCCTCGACAAAACGAACGTCATGTTCCTTAAGATCAAAACCCAAGGTTTCAAGTGAGCCGAGGTAAAGGTCCTGAAAATCCTTCGGCGAAGGCTTCATGATCACCTGGAACTGATAATAGTGCTGTAAGCGATTGGGATTCTCCCCATAGCGGCCATCGGTCGGACGCCTGGAGGGCTGGACATAGGCCGTATTCCAAGGCTCTGGACCAATAGAGCGAAGAAAGGTCGCTGGGTGAAAGGTCCCTGCCCCGACCTCGAGGTCTAAAGGCTGCAGGATCAGGCAGCCCTGAGCCGCCCAAAAGTCCTGAAGCGCTAGGATCAGGCCTTGAAAAGTTGAGACATCGCGTTGCTGCTGGGACACCAAAACCACTCCAGTGAAGCGAAAGGAAAGAGAGCGATTATAGCTGAAGTCGCCCCTTTAACCGTTGAATGGGGCCAAATGTCGACTGAAAGAAGGCGCTCACACGAGGCCACTAAGGGCGCCATCAGCAGCGCCGAGGAGCCCCCTAGGGGTTTGGGACAAAGAGATTATTGGGTATGGTCCTTGAAGACTTTCGAGCTCCCTTCCTTGTCAAAGCCTATGACCTGATAGGGATCCTTTGAGGCCCCCATTTCCATGCCCGGGGTTCCAACCGGCATCCCAGGGACCGAAAGCCCCAGGGGGCCTGCCTTCATTGCGATCAAGGAGCGGATGTCTTCGGCGGGGACGTGTCCTTCAATCACGTGGCCAGAAACGACCGCCGTGTGGCAGGATCTGAGTGCCGATGGAACCTTATACTGGTTCTTAATCGCCGTCATGTCCTCGCTGGTGATGTCTTCCACCACAAAACCCTGGTCTTTCAAGTGCGTCACCCACTTCCCACAACAGGTGCAGGTCGGACTTCGATAAACCTTGATAGGAAGCTTGGCCTTAATGGATTCAGCGGCGGCGAGCGAAGTGCTTACTAACAAGAGGAGGGAGAGGAGGCCAACAGACGTTTTCATGAGACATTCCCCTGGGTGAACCGTTAATGATAGTGAGGATCACTTCAGACTATACGGCATGGCGAGGTCTCTTGAAAATGAACCTTCCGCGAGAGAACCCCTTACCTTGAGAGAAATTCTCAGGTGCGTTGACCCTAAGGTTCAGATCGTCGCCCTAAGTCAAGGCACCAGGAGGCCCAATTCACGGGAGAGCCGATTGAGAACTGGGCATCAGAACCGCTTTATGACAAAATCATCGCCTTTTTGAGGCGGAGACGTTGTCATGCGAGTCATCCTTTTGGGTGCACCAGGGTCCGGCAAGGGCACTCAAGCTCAAGCGATTACCGAACAATTTGGTATACCGCAGATTTCGACGGGCGATATGCTGCGTGCGGCCGTCCGCGAAGGCACCCCTTTAGGGATTGCCGCCAAGAAGATCATGGATGCCGGCCTTCTGGTCTCCGATGACATCATCTTGGGGCTGATCAAAGAGCGGATTCAAGCGGATGACTGCCGGGGCGGTTTTTTGCTCGATGGCTTTCCCCGAACCATCGCCCAGGCGGATGGCCTCGAGGTGATGGGCATTGCCGTTGATCACGTGATTGAATTCATGGTGGATGATGAGGAAATCGTGAAGCGGATGAGTGGCCGTCGCGTTCATCTTGGATCCGGTCGCTCTTACCATCTGGTCTTCAACCCACCCCGTGAAGAAGGCAGAGACGACTTGACCGGTGAGCCTTTGATCCAGCGGGATGATGACAGTGAGGCCACCGTCAGAAAAAGGCTGGCGGTTTATCATGAACAAACCAAGCCCCTGGTGGGCTATTACCAGACGAAGGCCGAACAAGGAACACCTCAGTTCGACAGCATCAATGGCATCGGCCCGGTGGAGGCCATTACTGACCACCTTTTAAAGGTCTTGCAGTAACGACCCCATTCATGCGCTATTGTTGATTTTTCCCGATCACCCCTAACCTGAGACTGACGCTTATGGCCGGCAAGACCCTCTATGACAAACTTTGGGAATCGCATGTCGTCTGTACCGAATCTGATGGTTCG
>JBEIRQ010000220.1:0-3364 GCA_040375885.1 Methylococcus sp. | reverse complement strand
CTCGCGAACATCGCACCCTTTTTCACAAGCCATTTACTCTCCGTTCAATATTTAAAATGAGCGCAGACCTTGGTTCACGCGTTGATTTTTTGCAACAATAAATCAATGCGTTCATCCGGAGCCTCAGTCCATCATCACCTTGCGGGCCATATTAACGTTGCCCAGCAACACGATAATTCAATATTTTGCTCAATTTTTGCGATGCCGCAGTAAGCGGTTTTCCGATGACCAAAGAGATTATTGAGAACGTGAATCGGGTCTTTCTTTCGCGCCCGGGCGACGGCCTTAATCTTCTCCATGTATGGCCTAAGCGATCCGGTCTTACCATCGGAAATAGGCATGAATTGGCAACGTTGGCGCTACTCATGCCCGTTTCCAGTGGAACCTGCGTCGAAGAAACGCATCTGTTCGCTCCCATGGAGAAGATCGATTTTCATATCGATATCACTGCCTCCCTCCCCTCGTTCTGCGTGATTAAGGACCGAGGAATCGTCTAAGCCAATAAGCATTTTTCTTCCGCAATGCCATTCGATGCCCCTATTGAATGGGTGCATCTCAGGATCGCGTTTCTTGAACTGAGGAGAAGGCGATGCCGCTATGAGGATCTCGTCAATAAATGGCCCTTCCCTAAGTATTAAGCCTTTGCCAGCCGGAAGAGCCTCAGCTTTAAAAAAATCATTGGAGCCACCTGATTGGCCTCGAGCAAAGAGTGGAAGTTCATCCACGGTGAAGCCATCGGGGACTGTCGAGATCAGATGGATGCCATAAAACCAGATCAGCACAGGCGTGTGGTCAAGTGCAACGTCTATGGCTTCGTTGAAAAAATGACACCAACGTTTTACAAAACTATGCCGTGATATCCGATCAAGACCGATCGGTGGATGAGCGCTATTACCAATTGCGCAGAACGGCGCCACCAGCACAACCATAAAGGCCCAAAGACTCGACTTCTCCATTGGGGAGAGGAACTCCTCGCGACGCGTATTGCGGGACTTATTTTGATGGAGAACATGTAAAAGGCTGGTTTGTTGCTGCATCCTTTTAAGCCGCCTGAAGATCAATTGCGCTGCGATCTAATTTACTGGTCGGCAGGCCCGAATTTACGGGCTTTCCAATTACGCCTAAAAAATCAAAGCTTAAGATCTATATTAAAAACATCATACCAGCAGCATAATATTAAAATGCTACATAATGTTAAATACGAGCTTTTACTAATAGTATTTAAATTTGCAAACGCAGACCATGCCACTAGGTCGCCGCTCGTCACCAATTTCGGCGAAGCCAATATATTAAATTAAAGCAGAATCATTGAATTACTTAATTTATTAAAATAATTCTTTACCCGATATTTAAATAACAAATAAATAGACTCTATCTACCCCCACCCTGAATCTCGCATGACAATCACCACTACATCATTTCATTCCCCGGAGGAGCTTGACATATGGGATCCTACGTCTTCGCCGACATTCAAGAAGAATGGCTATAACATCGAAATCATTAGAAGCAAAACAACCATCCCACCTCAAGCAGAATTGCGGATTCCCAATGTAAAAGGCAAGCATTTCTTATTATTTTTGCACGACAATAATAGCCACGAAACCATAGAATCCACCCCGGCAGACCTTACCTATAAAGTCTTTATTAAAGACTCGAAAACCAAGGCTTTTGGAGCATCCCCTGCAAACCCGAAAACCTATCGCGCAAATAATGCGGTGATTGGCTGTGCATCGCTCAAAACCATGAACGATAAAAGTGTAAAGACCATACCACCTGACTCTATTGCAACTGCCTATGGAGAAAATACAGAGCCCGCCAATAGAGCGAGGCATAGCCGCTCCATGAGAACCCGTTATGGCAGAACAAGACACATTGCAGAAGGCGTGCTCAAAGAGGGCATCCCATCTCGTTTTGATGGGTGCATTACAGCCCTTTGTCTCTTCACTGCGGATGAACGCGTACTCCTTAGTGAAGATCCACCCAATCAAGCTGATCGTCTTGTGCCCTCAGTGGCACAGGTTGCGCCTGGGGGTCTAAAACGGCTCAGAGCCCTAAATAACCAATCTCCGCCAGCCGATGGCACTGGCGTTCGCGTCTTCATTCATTTAATGGATCTCACGCAAGGGTACGTCTTTGCATTGAAGCGACCGCAGGACCCTATCAGTTTTGAAATCCATGGGGGAATGGGGCGGGTGTTTAGCATTCCAGAGGTGGCGCAAGCAGATGCGCCACTTAAAAACGGCCCCGCGAGACATGGGATGGACCATACCACCGCTGGCCCGCTCAACTTTGCGATGCCACACAGGACAAATAGGCTATTTTCTCATGCTGGATCATCCGTCTAAGGCAACAGGGCAGCGTATGCCCAGACTTCATGAGGTCTTCAGCGGCATCGGTCTCGGCGGCTTAATTGGGATCATGATCACGCTCTTACCTCGACCCGAGCTATCACTGGTTCCCTTCATAGGCCTGCTCGGCGCCATCTTTGTTGGCCACAACCTCCACTTGGGATTGGCTCTGTTGGTCTTTATCACCTATGCCCGCCTGTCCGATACGTTAGTCCACTTTCACTCCGCCCCCTCGATCGCATTGCCCCTGATTATTGGGTTCCTGATTCTTTCTCTTTTCCGCTGGGTCAACTCGAGCAACAAACCCCGCGGACTCATGGCGCCCATTGGGATCATGTTGGTCTACTTAATCGCGTGCCTGACTTCCCTGATCGTAGCCAAAGATCCCGCAGTCACACTGCTCGGATTGGAGGAGCTTCTCAAGAACTTAATTTTTGCGATCACCTTGATGCTTTTGATTCAGCACAACCCCGACAGGGGGCTTCAAGCCAGTTTTTGGGCATTGATGTTGTCAGGCCTTCTAATGGGTGGAGTTTCGGTTTTTCAGTATCTCACCCACACTTTTGAAAGCGATTTTGGAGGGCTCGCTCAGGCTGCTGAGCAACATCTTTCAGGGACGGTCCAAACCTTCCGAATCAGCGGTCCCATCGGGGATCCGAATTTCTTTGCCCAAATCCTTCTTGTGATCGTACCGCTGTCTATCGATCGTTTGATGCATGCAAAAGCGCCCCTGATTCGAATACTCGCATTCATGGTTTTCTGCAGTACTTTCTTCAGCATTCTGTTCACCTTTTCTCGTGGCGCCCTCGTCGGTCTTGGCGGGATGTTGGCTCTCGTTCTTATCAACCACCGGCCCTCGAAGTGGATGATGATCACTGGATTGCTCCTCACCCTCATTTCCCTTTGCTTTCTTCCTGAGCGTTAACTCGATCGACTGCCCTCTCTCTTTGATGACATTGGCTACTCAGGCAGCGTCGTCGTGGAAGATTCCTTACGAGGTCGAATCAGTGAATTGG
>JBEIRQ010000311.1:0-2539 GCA_040375885.1 Methylococcus sp. | reverse complement strand
CAGACTAATGGAGCGGCCCTTGACTATCAACTCAGAAATCTACCCTAGCAAGATAGCATCTCTTTGGAGACATTCCCCAGCATAAGAATGCCCGCCGTTTCGTGTAATAAGGCTTACATTGTGCCTCTTACACCACTCTAATGCTCTTAAAACATCTAACTCGTCTTTTCAGATTGCAATTCCAATAGGTTAATGTTTCTAATAACAAGATTATTTGGCAGGGCGAGGGCTCCAAAACCAGGATCACTCGGCGTTACTAGTTCACCCGACAGGGCCCCAATCCACCCAAGTTAAGGAATTGTACAAAAAAACTTAGTTCCGAGCACGAAAGTTCTTGACATACCACACCGTCTGCGCGGCCGCCGTCCTGATCGCGACGGTTTTGGAGCGATCAGGATGGCGGCCAATGAGGATTTTTTTATCCTCGCTCTCGGCCATGTCACTCGAATCACTCTTTTCAGACTTCGTCGCGCACCTTCACTCCGCTGAATTCCTCGAAAGCGCCCGTCATAAAGATCATCCCTCCGCTTTTTCACGGCGCCGGAAACTGCCTTTGCCCTCGCTGGTGGCCGTGTTGCTATCAGGCATGCGAAAAAGCGTTCAAACCGAACTGGATGAGTTCTTTGCACACCTTCAGCAGCAAGCTCAGCTTGCGCGGCAGGTCTCAGAGCAGGCCTTCGCTCAGGCTCGCGTTAAACTCGCATCAACCGCAATTCCATCCCTCAATGACTGGCTTATCGCGCGGGCAGAATCAGAGGGTTACCTTAATCGATGGTACGGGTTAAGACTCGTCGCCGCCGATGCCTCAACGATCCGATTGGGGCTCAGGGCCAGCCATCAACCAAGATCTGCAAACGCCGATCAAATCCTCTTCGGCCTCTGCCTCCCAGGGACCGACCTCATGTTGTCTGCCAGCCTTCACAGCCAAGCCGAAGGGGAACGTCAAATGCTCTTCGAACAACTCCATCACCTCTCAAGTCACGATCTTTTGCTGTTGGATCGGGGCTATCCGTGTCGGTGGTTGGCCGCGTTACTGACCCAGCGGCAGATCCCCTTCTGTATGAGAGTCGAAAAACAGGCCGGCGGGTTTAAATGCGTACAAGACTTCTTGCGCTCGGGTCACCTCGAACAAATCGTCACACTGCCCCCTCCAGATGAGGCCGATGCTCGAGATTATGGGTGCCCTACCACGCCATCCAAGGTGCGCCTCATACGTCATACCGCGTCAACCGGTACGGTCAGGGTGCTGATGACGAGCCTCATCGATACCACCGCATTTCCTGCCGAACTGTTTGGCGACCTGTACCATCAACGATGGAGAATCGAAGAAACCTTTAAGCGGCTGAAGCACCGCCTCAACATCGAACATGTCTCAGGCCTTTCCCAGCTCGCCGTCATGCAGGATGTCGCCGCCAAGGTGCTCTGCGATAACCTTCAAACCTTAATAGCCCTTGAAGCCCGCAACCAACACCACTTGCCTCCCGAGAGGCGGATCAATCATGCGGCGGCCTTCAGCATCTTGAAAACCTTTGATGCCATCACTCTTGTTGGGCGCCTCGATGGCCACTCTCCTGGCTGACGCACTCGCGATGATCGCAAAACGCACCTACCTCCACCTCGATCGGCGATCAAAACCAAGAAACCCAAGACCAAAAACGCATAAGTTCATGGCCATAAAGCCATGCTAAGCGGGAGCTAAATCCTTAACTTGGGTGGATTGGGGGCATACTGCCCCCCCTTATTTCGATCTCCTTTCAAAAGTCTTCGTCTATTTCATCATCAGCGGTTCAGTTCTACGGAATCCTAAGACGACTAGACAGCCGAATACCTGATATGTTATATTGTATCTAACTTACCTTGTCGCGAATGACAATGATTCACGGGCATAACCACAATCAATGCATAACTTCCGCCATACAAAGCGCGGAACGACTTTGCGCAGCGAGGGGTACTCGCTTCACGCCGATGCGCCGCAAAGTTCTTCAGTTGATATGGGGAAGTCATCAGGCCGCAAAAGCCTATGACCTTCTTGATTGCATTAAGGTATCTGAGAAGGGTGCAACCCCCATGACCATTTATCGGGCGCTTCAGTTCCTCCAAGACCAAGGCCTGATTCATCGTGTTGAAACCCTCAACGCCTATGTTGGTTGTAGCCATGTTGGGTTACAGCACGAGGTTGTCCTGTTGATTTGTGAAGAATGCCAGCAAATCAAAGAAAGATCGGCACCCGGTGTGATGACTGTTTTGCACGAAGATATCGCTCAGTCCGGTTTTTTAACTAAGCGCAGCACCATTGAAATCTACGGCACATGCGGAAACTGTGCAGTGCTTCTTAAAGCGGCCCAATGATTTTTTTTAGTACGTGACTGATATGTTATTACATTTCCTGTGTAGGGCGGCCCTGCTGGGTCTCTCCCTTTCATCAGGACTCCTTCTTACGGTTAACCAGGTGGTTGCTGAAGAGGTCACAGCCACTGAGGATGAAAAAACCCCCATCAAAAAACCGAAGTCACAAGATGAACAGGAGCTTGAGGAAATT